>JAJBUL010000133.1 GCA_020860365.1 Clostridiales bacterium
AGTGTTTACAAGGGATTCCACCTCTTTTCTAATCTCAAAGTGTCGAAAACGGGTTATTATAATTTCCCCGCTCCTTTTGTCAAGTATTTTTGCCGGACTTCATATTTCGTTCACATCCCGTGTTGCAGGCCACACCGCAGCCAGCGCGAGGTGCGAAGCTAACCCTGTAACCATTCACAATCAGGACCGTGTGCTCCTGGCGTACTGTTCTTTCAGCTCCTCCAGGACTTCATTCGCCGGGCGCTCCGCCATTCGTTCTTTACGCTCCAGAAAATCCGGATTCTGACAGAGCTTCGCATTGTACTCCTGAATCGTCTTCACCAGATATTCGTCCGCTTTCACTTCAATCAGGCGCAGCTGGTATTCTTCCTCAGAAAGAAACAGCGGCAGTACGCTGACATATTTGCGGAAGGTTTCTTTCGTTTTTGTCAGATTGTAGGATTCCAGAAAACACTCCGCAGCCTCATCAAACCGAAAAAGCCCCGCATACGCCGCGCCAAGGTTATTCCAGACCGCCGCATAAAACTGAGAGCCAAGCTTTCCGGGATTCCTGTTTTTCAGAATCTGCCGGTATACCCAGGCCGCACGCGCGTACATTTTCTCCCGGACAAGGTAGTCGCCGCGCAGCTTTTGCTTCATTTCGTCTGACTGAACCTCCAGCTTCGCCATCCGGTCCTGAAAATCCCGCATTTCCTGCCCGTTCAGATAACCGGCCTCCCGAAAGATCGGAAAGACAAAGGAAACCACATTCGCCTCCGGAACCGTGCCGGTTCGTGTCCCCTCCTGCATCCGATGCCGCGAGGCCGACCCAGGCGCCGTGCGGGCCGTCCGCTCTCTGACTGCTTCAATCTTCTCCAGCTGCTCATAAAGCTGCCGGTAAAGGCGTGTCAGGTGCAGCTCATCACGGATCCAGTCACAGAGCTTCTCATTGACGATGCTCTCGTCAATCAGGCAGATGTTATTGTACAGATAAAAACACAACTCCTCCAGCGAATAGATACCGGTACGGATATTTTCTATATAATAAGGCTGATTCGCCTGCTTTGGCAGGCAAAGGTCATAGCTCATAATACACTCCTTTGATACTGTTCTGAACTTTTACAGTAAAATATCCCGGCTCCAGCTTAAACCGGACGATTTATAAAGTCCTCCAAAGCCCAGATCCTCGATGTCAATATGACAGGCGGACGGAGAAGAAAAATACACCGTCATCCGCAGCCGGGTCGCGCGGTCCGGGCGCTTCGGCAGACCCGGCAGGCGCATTGTATGGATCACCGGATCACCGGGCGTCATGGGGCGTGAAATCACACGAATCTCGCGCTCACCGCATGGAATGAATTCACATACGTGGTGTACCTCATACCAGTTCACCCCCGCATTCACCAGCGGATAATAATTTTCTTTTCCACGAATGCACATCTCCATGCCAATATTCCGGTCAACCATATCATCTCCGCTGAAAATAATCTCCCCTCCCGGTCTGATTCCCGCGCGCTCCATCGCCGCGTAACAGGCTCCCATAGAGTAAAGATTCATGCCCTGATAGGCCCGGCGTCCGCTGCATAAATATTGAATCGAACGAATCGCCCAGCTTTTGTTAAAGTAATCGCCCATCAGGTAACTGACCGTTACCGTCCGGCGCTCAAACAGCTTTTTCAACAGTTCAAAGAACAGCCGATCCTTCTCTTTTTTCCATTCCTCATCCGACCGTCCGTCCCGAACCTCATCGCCCATCGGCTGGCGGGCAATTTGCTTTGCCCTGGCGATCGCCGGTTTCGTGGAGCGGTCAATACGCAGAATATAACCAACGATGGCTTCCTCCTCACAGGTAATCAGGGCTACATCCTGCATCCACAGTTCCTTTTTCTGGTTAATTGTATAATAAAAGAACGAAGACAGATAATCCTGTACATAAATATTCCTCCGGTCAATGCCAAGCCGCAGCAAAGACTCGATAAGTACATGATTCAGCGTCTCCGAAAGCCGCCGCACCGAAACCATCACCTGAAGCTTCGTGTTCTCCGTAAGCAGCTTCAGCCCTGCAATGCATTGTTTCAGGTAAACCGCCAGAATCTCCTCCGGCTCAAATACTGTGCCATTGCTTTCCACTGTTTCCCCGGCTTCCACGCTTCGAAACACACCAGCAATCCGGTGAAGATCCGTACTCTCTTCCTCCGATGCAGCAAAAGAGCCATCCCAAAGGCTCCAAAACCCATTCTCATCCTGCCGAAGCCCGGCTGCCAGCTGCGTGTATTCCTCCATGCCAAGCGTCATCGGCTCCCTCACCGACTGATGCCAATAGGTCACCTGCGCATATTCCGGATTCAGATCAATCCCCAAAATCAGTTCATTTGTAGCCTGTATCATACGCTTCACCAACTTCTGTATTATTAAATCAGTGTAAAGATCTCTTCCGCCAGATACTCCAGTGTCAGCCACGAATCCAGAGTCTCCGCAAACTGCGCGTCATCGCCAGCCCTGGCTGCAGCGCAGAGCCGGTTCAGCACGCCATACCTGCCCGTCTCCCGCTCCTCCTGATCCGCTTTCAGCGTCCATTTATCCGTATATTTTTTCTTTTTTTCCGTGCCAGGCACAGAATCCGACGGAAGCTCTTCCACAAATCTGCACTCCAGCTCTTCTCCATCAAAAAGAGTGAATTCCCGCACAAAAATACCCTCAAAACAGTTTGGAACCGGCTCCGCCCAGACTGTATCCTGCCCCTTATACTGGTATTCAATCTGCACCGTGCTCTTCGGATTGCCGACATACTCCGCGAACACATGCCCCTGCAGCTGCAAAGGTTTCCGCAGTTCCTCATCAAAACGGCGATAAAACGCAAACCGCATCCCTTTTGTATTGAATTCCTCAAGCAGTTCCGCCGCATAGACGCGCTGGGGCTTTGTCAGGGAAATCGCCCTCGCATAATACTGCAGCAGCGCCAGACGGCAAATCTCCTCCTGCTCAGCAAGGCGTTCCGTCCCGCCCAGACGCCGATATTCCTTTTCGATATAATCAAAAACCGGATCTGCCACCGGAAGCCCTTTGACAAAATACTCGTAAGCTTTCAGGTTCACATAGGCCTTACAAAGCTTTTTACGCCCCAGTTTATGAACATATGCGTCAAAGATCGGCTCCGTTCCCTGTGTTCCCTGCCGTGTAAACAGCATCATGGTGAGGATCTTCTCCTCAATCAGCATGGTATCCAGGCCAAAATTATTGGCCGCATCCCAGGCCTGCCGCATATCCTCGACAGAACCCTCATAATAGAGCAGCAGATAGCGCAGCAGCTTGTCGTCATATTTTCCTTTTGCAAAACACCAGTGGCAAAGAGAAAGCAGCATCGCGTTTTCCTCAAACTCCACTTCCAGCACCATACGGCTGCAGATACGTACCAGCTGAATCAAAGGGATATCCTCCGCGCCATACGTGTTCAAAAGCGTAAAGGCTTCTGTGCATTTTCCTTCTTCCGCAAGTAAGGTGATCATCGCGGGTTTGTCCACACACGCGTATATCTCATAAGAAATCTGTTCCAGAAACTCCGGCAGCGTATCGTCCCTCAAGTGCTCCATATAGTACAAAAGCACCTGTTTGCGCAAAGCGTCCCGAAACGCAGGCGAAAATCTCTGCTGTTCACATCCAGAACGGAAATACGGAAGCAGACGGTCATTCATCAGCGACGCTTTCTGGTTCTCCACGCAGAGGAAGGCCACCATTCCCGGATGATCTGGCACCTTCTTTGCACACCATGCAAGCAGCTTCTCATCCTCAAAAACATGCCGGATCCGACAGATTCGCCCGACCTCCGTGCGCTGGCCTTTTTCGTCCACTGCCAAAACAGCGCTGTCCGGATCATAGATCCGGATATACCCCCTGCCATTTCGCAGGTTTACAGAGCGTTCCTGGGGGATACGGCAGGAATGAACCACGATCTGCCGAATCCCGGGCAGGTCGCAGGTGATCTCATAGGTAAATAAAATCTGGATCAGCCTCCTGGCAAGCTGCGCAGTAAGCATACCTTCCCGCAGAAATTTCTGATAAAGCACCGCCAGATCGTCCGTCACATGAGCGGATTCCAGCTGCTCCATCACAAAACGCTCCATTGCCGCACGGTGATTCACCCAGGCCTGCGGGTCATTGTCCCGATTCTGAACAATACTGCGGTACAAAGCCGCTCGCCTGTGATAATCAAGAGAAGTATCATATACAAAATACATCCGGATAATCTGCGGCAGATCGGCAAAGCATACATTCCCTCGAACATCTTCTCCGGCTGAACCTCCGCCATCGCTCCATGCCATGCCGCCATCCACAGATCGGCCTGCTCCATGCGCTGCCGCATAATCATCCTTGTCATACCGCCCCGCCTCTCCGTCAGCGGTTCCATCCGTTCCATACCGCACGTCTCCGTCAGCAGCGTTGTTTGCGCCATAGCGCATCGGGGCGCTTCCCTCATCATGGTCTGCACCCTTCTGGCGAAGATTCTCCCGGAAATCAGCTTCAGATGGACGATTTTCCTTCCGCATCGATTCGTCAGAATCTGAAAAAGAAGGCAGATCCATCGTCCGCAGATAAGCCTCATACAGCCCATTCATCCGCAGCCCGTGCTCTACTCCCAGAGAATACCACGTAAAATACTGGCGCTCCATCTTCCCCCCGCGGATCAAAAGCTGGCAAATCGCCTTTATCAGATCATCCGACGGATAGAGAAGCCAGCCATTGGTCAGCACCTCAAAAAGCCTGTGATCATAGGTCGTCCGGTGCATGGCCAGGTTCGCCGTCTGGCGAAGCACCTCAGCTGTCATCACCTTTTCCTGATCCGCAAACCGCAGCAGATGAAGCTCAAACTCATCCAGATGGCGCATCAGAAACGGATTCTCCCTGAGTACATGCCATGCCTCCACATAGAGAATCCGGCTGCGGCATCCTCTCTGGAACTGTTCCGCCACTGCCTCATAGCGCGCGTCCGGATCACATAAATACTTTTCCTGCAGATAGAGGAGAATCCACAACAGCTGCCAGCACGCGGGATTGCGGTAAAACTGCCTGCCAACCTCCTCCTCCACCTGGTCTACATAGGACGCTTCCCGATAAAAAAAGGTAGAAATATAAAGATAATAACAGTAGCGATCCGGCGTATACAGATTCTCCTTCTGAGCCTCAACCTGCTCCAGCAGCTTTTCCGCCCTATGCTTCCTGTCATCAGAAAAATACATCTGAATCAGAAAAAGATCCGCATACAGATCGTCCCCGCCCGCTCTCTTGTAGCTGTTAAGCACACTAATGGACCGCTCCGTCCAGGTCGGCAGATCGATCTTCTGCAAGCGAAAGCTGACATAGAGCTCCTCCAGATTCTTCATCATAATTTTCCGGATATGCGCCTGACGGTCCTTTGTCCACTTAGGCTTCTTTTTCGCCGTCACCGCAATCCGGATCCTCTGCGACCCGGTTGTCAGCGTCAGCCACGCATAGTTATTCCCCGCATGCATCAGATTCGTATCGAGCACAAGATTCAGGTCAAAGGTACTGCCCGCAAACTCATCCGTCGAAAAAAGCGTCTTCTCCGGACGCACAAACAGAGCATCCGACTCCACTGAAATCGTCTGGACTCCCCATGCATTTTTCCGAAGCTGAATCGTCTCCTGAACAGGCTCCTTCAGCTCCCCGTAATCCAGCTCCTGGACGTCGGCTGAAACCTCCACAGCCTCCTTCAGCCCCGCACCGACCAGAAATTCCTCCATGCTGCGGTAACTTACTTCCGGCAGACACAGACCTTCATAGAGCGCGAGCAGCCCCGGCCAGGCCTCCAGAAACGACCGGAACCCGGGCGAAAGAAAACAGCGGTATGCCTTCTGATAATGCTCCTGCGCAAGGCTGACAAATCCCGCCAGGTCAGAAAACGGCATCTCCTGACTGGCCTGGCCAGTCTCCTCCATGCGCACCCTGTAAGGAATCTCATATTCCCCACAATCACAGCAAAGTACAATCTTCCCGCTGCTGACAGCATCCGTCGGCTTCCGGGCATCGCCGGAACTGCCCCCAGCCTTCAGCCCGCTGCAGTCAAACTGGTAATGAATCTCATTCGAAATACCATGAAACTCCGCCGGATCACAGATCATCCGGACATCAGAGGGATAGAGAAAACCATGTATCCGCTGCCCCGCGGCGCCCTCTATAAAAAACTTTCCACGCAGCACAGCGCCCGGCGTCCCCACGAGTTCCAGCTCCTCCGGGCGAATCACAACGCGTCCCTCTTCGTATTCAAATATTCCGTTCAGTAATTGTTCGATTCGTCTCTTCAATCTCTTTCACCTATTCCACAGGCTCTGTATCCCGTAAAGCCTCCCCTTTTGTAATGGCAGTCACAGCCTCAAACACCCCGTAAATATCAGATAGAGAAAATATACCACAAAAAGCCTCCCACTTCCATACCTTTTTAAAAATATAGCGAGGCATATCCCACACAGAGTGTGGGATGCCACCCGGCGAGGACTTATCCCGCGTGGCGCGTTCACAGCGCATTGACAGATTCCTGCATAAAACATATAATGACTTCTGCCAGGGACGTAAAGCCAGGGATAATCTGTGAAAAAAGCGGAGACACTGTTACTATCCACAGATGCGCTGTGAAAGTAACGAGACAATACAGACTATAACACAAAACAGAGCCGCCAGCGGACACTCAGCATAGAGAAGCGGCTCCGAACGAATCAGAGAAATGGAGACTTTTATGAACGAAACACTGAACCAATTCAAAGACTACCTGAAAACCATGCGCCGATATGATCACGTACTCACCCTCCTTTTCTGGGATCTGTCCACGCAGGCGCCGGAAAAAGGAGTCGAGACGCGTATGGACGCCATCAATTATTTTTCAACAGAAGAATTCCGCCTTTCCACGGCGGACGAGTACGGACAGATGCTGAAAAAGCTCTCCGAACCAGAGCAGTTTGATACCCTTGACGAAGCAATGCAGATCACCGTAAAGCGCTATCTGCGCGATTACGAACGCTATAAACGCATCCCACAGGACTTCTACTCCTCCTATGCTGAAGCCAAGACACGCTCCGAACGCGCATGGGAGAAAGCCAAGCACAGCGCAGATTTTACCGAATTCGCCCCACACCTGGAAAAAGTAATTTCCATGACAAAGGAATACGTACACTACATGGAACCAGATCAGGATCCATATGAAGTGTTGCTCGACCTTTATGAAGAAGGGATCGGCAGCGCAACCATCGACTGCGTTTTTGACGAGCTGAAGGAAGGGCTGCTGCCTCTACTGCAAAAAATAGAAGACAGTCCACGTCCGGATCTCTCCGCTCTGGAGGGAACCTACGATATCCAATCCCAGAAGGAAGTCCAGGACATGCTGCTGGACTACATCGGTTTCGACGCCGATGCCGGGGCAACCGCCGAAAGCGAGCATCCCTTCACTACTGACCTGTGCATCGGCGACGTCCGCGTGACCAACCACTTCAAAGAAGAGGATCCCCTCTCCGCCATGTTCAGCGCCATTCACGAAGGCGGACACGCGATCTTCGGCCAGAGCATCGACCCGGCCTATGAGGGAACCGCGCTCGAGCAGGTAAACATGATGGGACTTCACGAGAGCCAGTCCCGCTTCTTCGAGAACATCCTGGGACGCCGCGCCAGCTTCTGGAAACCCATCTATGCGAAGCTCGGCGAACTGCTGCCGCAGTTTCAGAAAATCCCGCAGGAGACCTTCTGTCACGCCATCAACGACGTCCACCCCAGCCTGATCCGCACGGAAGCCGATGAGGTCACCTACTGTCTCCACATCATCCTGCGCTACGAGCTGGAAAAAGCAATCTTCCGCGACAACATCCCGGTCAATGACCTGCCACAGCTCTGGAACGACAAAATGGAAGAACTGCTCGGCATTCGCCCGGAGAACGACGCCGAAGGCATCCTGCAGGATATGCACTGGTCCGACGGCTCCTTTGGCTACTTCCCCTCCTACCTGCTCGGTTCCATGTACGACGGAATGTTCCTGGAAGCCCTCGAAAAAGAAAAAGGCAGCGTCGACACCATCCTCGAAGAAGGCCGCATCCAGGAAATAACCGCATGGCTGAAGGAAAACATCCATCGCTACGGCAGCCGCTATACCTCCGCCGAAGTCCTGGAACACGTCTGCGGGCAGAAGCTGAGCGCCCAGCCGCTGCTTCATTACTTCACGGAAAAATACGCCCGACTCTACGGATTTGAGGCTTAAATTTTCGGTGAACAGAGAAATTCAGAGAACTTTCCTCCTGAATAAAAAACGCTGAATAATAAACATTCTCTTGAGCGGGCAGGGATATTTTCTTCCCCTGTCCGCTTTTCAAAACAGAAAACATACTTCAGATAACCCGCTTTCCAACAACCATCCTCCATACGCTCCGACAATTTCTTTAATTGCAAAAATATATGGTAATCTTTCTTTTGCACTAATTTCAAAATTTTCAAAAAATGCTTGCAATTTTAAAACTTCCGGGTTATAATACTCAAGCATGGTTCCTTGGTCAAGCGGTTAAGACGCCGCCCTCTCACGGCGGAAACAGGGGTTCGATTCCCCTAGGGACTATTTTTTATGCCTTGCTGACATGAATAGCCTTAATCAGCACCACTCCTTTCCCTTATCGAAAGGAGTGCTTCATTTTTCTACTCCATCGCTCGGCAATCTGTCTTTGCCCTTCCGCAGAGGGATGTGTGAAATCCGCTGAGATATAATCTTTCCGCTCCAGGAGTTGATCGCCAGGTGTATAAAACATTCTGTTATTCTCTGCATGTCTGCGAACAATCTCTCTGTAAACTCTTGTCTTTTCCTGATTTTCGCCATTATGAGTAAAGATATCCGTCACAAAAACGGGACGTCCATCCTTTTTAAAAACCTCCAGAAAACTGTATACCCGATCCTCAAATAATCCTTCTTCAAACTCCTTCCCGAGCATATTTACCCCCATTTCCAAAGAGGCAAATTGCCAATCCTTTCTTGATACCAGATACTCTGCCAGGCTTCTGTCCAGGTAGGCGCTGCCAGCATAACCCTGATTAACATAATCCGTTCCCAACTGTTGTGAAATCTGAAAAGGATAAGTTCCAGACATAACCAGCCCCAGGCTTCCATGTGTGATCGATGATCCATATGCCAAATAACAGCAATGTGGAACATCACTGCCACGCGGAGGCATTGTCTTTCCCTCTTTCCCAATGTAATAGCACTCTCCATAAGGCAGGATTAACCGCACCACCCTGGGATGAAATGGCATCTCTGCGTCTCGCGCTATCTTCTCAAGCTGTTCCATTCTATTTGGATACCTGATGGAAATTACCGTGTCTTCCTCTCCAATATTCCTGGTAGAATACTGCCAGCCGCCCTGGAATGAACCAAAATAAATGAGCGCCGTCTGTGCCTCTTCCGCCTGACGTGCCCTCAGGTGCAGTTTTACTTCCTCCTCTAACATCAGAAAGCGAAGCTCCACACCACAGCAAAACAGAGCGGATCTGTTTTTAATTCTTTCATGTAATGGCATGGCAACAGCCCAAGGCAGCCTGGATAATCGCAGGCCATTTTCTGTCTGTGTCATTTCTTCCACATTATGAAAATCTATTTCATCAAAAATCATTTCATTTTCCTCTCATTTTATGACTTGAGCGATAAAAGAGTATATCCGTTCAGGACCGTACTACAGCGAATGAGGCAATGATGAAGCCAGAAGAATGAACGGCCCGACCCCTTTATAGTCATTTTCCCGAATCATCTCATGAAAATAATATTCCAGTGTACCGTCCCGTTCCGGGGATTGCTCAGGCCCCAATCCAGCCACTGCACAACATTGTTTCAGATAAACTCCATTTTCTCTTTCTTCCGTGAAAATATGCAAAATACCTTCCAGCGCCCTGTCGAGATATGTCTCAAAGGATTGTGTTTCCAGCAAGCGCATGCGCAGTCCCTTTTCCAGAGTATAGGCAAACTGACAGGTGCAGGTAGCTTCCTGATAATTATCGCAATGTCTGTTATCCAACACCTGATACCAGACGCCCTGCGGATCCTGATATTTCACAACACTGCGCATCAGCTTATCCAGGAAGCCAGTCATGGCCTGCCGATCCCTCGTTCTGTTTTCCGGAATATAATCCAGAGTATCGACAAGAGCCATAGAATACCATCCACAGGCTCTTCCCCAGATATTCAGAGATCGTCCCGTAAATGGATCCGCCCAGAAAGCCTGTCGCGATTCATCACAGGCATGCGCATAAAGGCCACATCTTGGCTCATAGTTCATCTTTTCCGCCATCGTAAACTGCAAAATGATATCATCCCATAATTCCGGCTTACCGAACCTGACTGCATACCTGGCATGAAATGGTTCTGCCATAAACAGGCCATCCAGCCATATCTGATTCGGATATCGTTTTTTATGCCAGTAGACCCCCGACTTTGTTCTGGACTGTATTCGAAACTGAGCCTCCAGATTATGTATCGCCTGCAGATATTTCTTCTCTCCTGTCTGTTCATATAAATAAAACAGATTCCTTCCACAGTTTATATTGTCGAGATTCTGTTCCTGTGGATCAAATGTTATAATCGTACCGTCCTCTTTGATAAACTGATTAAAATAAGAAACTATATAGTCCAGATACGCAGTTTTCCCCGTCTGCTCATACAATTTTTCAAAGCCTGTCAGCAATAATCCTGTGTCATAAGACCAGCGAGTTTCCGGCACATCCCGTTTTTCAAGCATAATCGTATCAGCAATTCCAAGAGCAAGTCGCCATAGCACGTCATTTCTCTCTGTTTTATCATTTCTGTCGTTACTATCTTTTCGCCCGTTTCTCTGATCCATCCTTCTCCTCCATTCCCATTTATCTTATAACACAAAACCAGAATTACTGTGGCTACAGCAATGATACATGTATGTACGCGAAATCTCCATATCCTCCACTGCCTGTCGACGGATTACCCATTGAATAGCCAGACGTGGCAAACAGGCCAAGTTTCACACCAGTCCAGGTTCCCGCAGAAGGCTGATACCTGGTTGGCACCTCCTGTCTGTCGTTTTCCCGAACTGACACATACATTCGGAGTCTGGGTGCGCATTCTCTCTCCTACAGAGTGAATGTAAAGAATACCTTCTCCACATCCTCCGGTATTTTTTTCTTCCAGATTATCTCCTCTTCCTTACCGCTTAAACCATTTTTTGATTCTATTAACAAGAAACAGGATTCCGTGTGAAATTTGCGTACAGCCACATACGCATATTCCTCACCAAGCATCACCATGCCAGCCTGACACCCTTCACGCAAACCTCCAGTATACAGGCAGGAGACTGCTTCAAAAAAAGGACAGATCAGCTTCTGCGTCAGAACATTTGCCTGTTCCCAAAGCGAAGCCGATGGTTTCCCCGATGGATTCTGGCAATACAGACGCAGAAATCCATCCCGCGCTTGCAAGGAATAAAAAGAAGGAGCCGGATTCCCCATCCACTGCCACATAAGATTCAGCCGTTTTTCTCCGTCCCCTCCCCCTCCGTCAAAATCATCACTTGCTTCAAGATAACAGGGTATGTCCGCATTTTTTACTTTTGGCTTCACATGAATCAGATAGGGTTCTCCTGCGTCAGTCGTTTTGCGAATTCCTATCAGGGGCCAGTCATTTTCCCATGAAACAGGCTGCAAATGCACAATACGTCCATATAGTCCACAATCCTGAAAATGCAAAAACCATTCTTCTCCACTACCTGTATCCACCAGGCCTCCCTGATGCGGCCCATTTACAGGACTGCTTCCCTGTCGCATTACTATTTTTTCTTCATATGGCCCCTCAATCTGACGTGCGCGCAGCACCGTCTGCCAGCCATTCTTAACGCCTCCGGCCGGAGCAAATATATAGTAAAAGCCATTCCGCTTATATACCTTTGGACCCTCGATCGTAGGCTGTGTTTTCAATCCGCAATAGAGAATATGATCCTCTCCGGAAGCCCGTCTGCCATCCCGGGTCATAGGAAAAATACCCAGATGGCTTTTGAAGCCAATCCTGCTTTTCGCGTATCCATGAACCACACAGGCGCTTCCATCATCATCCCAGAACGGGCAGGGGTCAATCAGTCCTTTTCCTTTTAAAACAAGGACCGGTTCTTCCCATTTTCCCAACGGATCCACCGCGCGAACCATGAAGATTCCTTCATCTGGCATCCCATAATAAATATAGAAATAACCTTCATGAAAGCGAATCGCAGGCGCCCATACCCCCTTTGCGTGCTGCGGAATCTCATATCCGGGTGCAGAAATACAATCAACAGCATAGTTTGCCAGCTTCCAGTTTACCAGATCATGTGAAACCAGGATCGGCAGTCCGGGTACATATTGGAAACTGGAGGCTGTCATATAAAAAGTATCTTTCACACGAATGACATCCGGATCAGAATAATCCGCAAAAAGAATCGGATTGCAATAGGTTCCGTCTCCTAAATCAGATTTCCAAAGCCGTTCCACAAATAACCTCTCTTTCCAGCAACTCCGCCGACTCACAAGACAATATTAGCTCACTGTATCTGCCGCCAAGTGCTTTCATTCCCCTTGCGATACAACCTGCAAAAAACACAGCCCCCGCATACTGCAGATGTGTATTATCCGTCAATCCGTCCGGGTAATTCGGAAAAACGCCAGGCGAAAGGTGCATATACCATTTTTTCGTGCGCTCCGTTCCTGCCTTCTCTATCGCTTCACGACTCATAGACCATAAATCGACCAGTGGAACATTTAACCGGCCGGCGACTCTTTTCATTGCCAGCACATAATCCCCATGTTCTCCTGCTTTCAAAACGCCCTCTTCTCCAAAGCACCGCCGCTCAAGTGGTGTAATCAGGACGGGATACGCGTTTTTATTGCGTGCCACATTTACAAATTTTTCCAGATTTTCCATGTAGGAATGAAACGGCTCCGTATAGCGTGACGGATCGTCTTTCTTTTCATCGTTATGTCCAAACTGAATAAACAAAAAATCTCCTGCCGTTATTCTGTCATAAATCGGCACCAGGCGCGATTCATCAATAAAGCTTTTTGTACTTTTCCCATTTACCGCATGATTTTCCACTGTAATCCCCTCTTTCAGATACAGAGAAAAAACCTGCCCGATACCAGTACATGGATAGCTCTGAATGGAATTATCCTGTACCGTTGAGTCGCACGCCCAGAAAATTTTCGTCATAACTTCCCCCATCTGCTATTTTCAGAAATTATTTCTTTGCTCCTTTTATCCTTCAAATGATTGGAACAACAAAGGACAGGATACTACGGATTCCAGCCATCTTCCCCGCCAAGAACCTGTTCTTTCGAAAAATAATTCAGCAGCTCCGGATTATTCAGCTGTCTGCTAAATGGAGCCCGAACCTCTGTCATACCCTGGTATGCACCTGGCCCCTTATTTCCATACTCCACATACGCACATACTGCTTCCGCTTTCGCCTTACCCCAGTTGTTCCACCCTTCCGGACAAATGTGAGATCCCATAGTGCAGGAGATAAATGCCGTCTTCGCATAATCCCGCCAGGGTCGTCCAAGATAAGTAAGACCCTCCTCCATGTTATCCAATCCAGTCAGAGCACAATTCCAAAACACAAACCCATATTCCTGATCCGCGGGAGTACTGGCGGCAGTAATATAAGATCTCCCTCTCGAATAAATCTCACAATTATCAAAAAACGCTACATTTGGCCCAAAAATAAAATCCACATCGCCGGCGATATAGCAGTCTTTAAAGTAATTACGTATCTGCTTATGCGCAATCGGAACAGCAGATTGTGTAAAAAAATCAGGAAACAGCGGATTATCATTCAGCCAGAATCCAGCTATGTTCCCCGCAAAAATCGTATCCTGATAGCCAAGAAAACGACAGTTATAAAAGCTCAGCCGATCTGCCGCCGCATAAAGTGCCAGCGCCTGCCCTGCCTTCCTGCCCGGACCAGCCGTGTTTTCTATGGTAATATTCCTCACAGTAATATTTTTTCCCGCAAGAAGAAGCACCGCTGTATTAAAGGTCCCGTACTCTCCCTGTCCATCCGGCCGCTGCTTTCCTGCCCCATCCCCATATCGAAGGATGGTATGTTCCGGATCATCTCCTGTAATTTCAATATTTTCCTTGCGGACAAATATCTTTTCTTCATATATACCCGGCTCCAGATGAATCCTGACAGGCTCTTCGTGGCCATCCTCAACTGCAAGAATTGCCTCTTGCACAGAAGTATATCCATTCTGCGCAGATTTTGATACATGAATCGTATGCATAAACCGCTCCTTTATCCATTCACTGTTGTGGCGGCGACTAACGCACAAATGCATTAGCCGCCCCACACTTCTCCATCTATTCCGAAGTTTCCAGAATCTGATCATTTACAGGCAAAGTCTTTTGTAAACAGCTCCAGGCACATTTTTTCATGAATGAGCTCTGTCGTAACGAGTCTGATAAATCTCAATTATCTCATCCAGACCAAGTCGCTGCATGTCTGCAATATAGGTATCCCAGTCATCCAGACTCGCCTGTCCGAAGATCAGTTTTGAGAGAAGCTCGCTGGAGTAAGTAGCCAAATCGACAGACAGCTCTGTAATCCTTGCGCTCTCCTCCTGCGTCGCCACAGCCACCACACCATCGATGCTGTAGTTCACAGAACCATACACACCAGAGTAAACCCGGTCAATATACTCGCCCTTAAGCGTAAATCCCTCTTCATAACCAAGATCAATTCCTGAGCTGACAAGAGAAAGCAGTTCTTCGTACCGATCCTTGATCTCATAACGTGGAAGGATCGACAGCGCCCAGAGTGCCATATCATACAGCTGCACATCGACCGTATCTTCAGCGGTTCCCTCAATAAATTCCTTCGTGCCATCGTCATTTACAATATAATTATAGCCTTCAATTCCCCAGTCTGTCAAAACCTGGTACTCACTGGAGCACAAATAATCGAGAAGGGCTGCCACTGCTTCCGGTACCTTTGTGTCGGCAAGAACAGCGAAGCCATCCCCGCCCTTAAGCTGGAATCCCGCCTGCTGTACTACCAGCGGTGTCACACCCTCTATTGCCTCAAAGGTAATCGGTACATAGTAAGTCTTGGGTTCTCCTTCCGGCGTCTGAACAGATGCTTCATATACGCTGAGCGTTGTCCATTCATAGCGTCCGCTCAGCTTGTTTTCCACCTCTTTTTCAGAATCGAGGCCAGATGTCTCCAGCAATCCCGCCTGATACAGTCTCTGCATATACTCAATGTAAGTCTTCACACCTTCGTCATACCAGGCAGAAGTCGCCACTCCGGCTGCTTCATCTACATACACATAATCCGTTCCTACACCAAAGCACTGAGCCAGGCCATTGGTAAAACTGGCTGTACTAATCGAAGCTACCTCGTCTGCCAGCCCGGTTCCGTTCACATCCTGATCCTGGAAGGCTTTTAAAGCATCAAACAGCTCATCGGGAGAGTTCGGAATATCCAGGCCAAGCTTTTCCAGCCAGTCATAACGGATCGCAAATGTCAGTGGCGCACCTACTTCAGCCCCATGGTAATCACCAATGGTGATGCTCTGTTTCCAGTAAATCTTCCCATCCTCCAGCTGAGACATTTTTCTCTCCATTTCGCCATCGCCGGTCTCAAAAAATTCTTTTGCGGTTCCATCCGAATACTGATCTATCAAATCGTCAAGCGCCCAGAACTTACCATTTTCCACTAAGTTCAGCCTCATCTCATCACTCACATACGAAATATTCATCATATCCGCATCCAGGCTCGTCGCAAATGCCGTCTGAGAATACGTTTCATACTGATCCTCTTCTATAAGTTCTACCTCAAGCTGCACTCCACGCTCCGCGAGATCCGATACCAGGCGCTGCCATCTTAAACTATTCGGGTCATTGATATAATCTCTGAGATAATGTGTTTCTCCATCCGCCGTCGTCCTGCTTGAATTGTAGCCTACAATTTTTACAACGGTAAGCTCCCCTTCTGACGCTTTGGCCGCCAGATTCATCGATCCGCCCAGAATACCCGTTACTGCGGTTCCCAGAATGCCTGCTGCTGACCCCTGCAAAAAATCTCTTCTGGATATTTTTTTCATCATGTTTGTTCTCCTTTCCATTCCCTCCATATTGTTTTGACATAATATTTCATTGCCATCCCTTTGCTTGAAAACCCTTTCACCAGGGAATCCGGCATTACGTCCTCATCGAAGCTTCCTTTTGGTATGCTTCTCTTATTCCTTCAAAGAGCCCAGCATTACGCCCTTTACAAAATATTTCTGCAAAAACGGATATACACACAACACCGGCAAGGTTGTAAAAATAATCATGGCATACTTCATCTGCGCATTCGACAATGCTCTCATAGCCTGCTCCTTTGCCTGCTCGACAGACATCTGTGAAACCGTTCTGGTCATTTCCACAAGAACCCGCCTCAGGTAAAGCTGCAATGGCTGCCACTCCGTATGGGGCAGGTACAGCATCGCTCCGTACCAGCTGTTCCATACACTCACGATTGTGTAGACCGCAATTACCGCCAGAATTGCCTTCGACATCGGAATATAGATACGAAATAAAACCATCCATATCCCCGCTCCGTCTATTTTCGCAGCATCACGCAATTCCTCCGGTATACTTGAAAAATAAGATTTCACAAGAATAATATACCAGATAGAAAAACAGCAAGGTATAATCTGTGATAACGGACTGTCGTACAGGCCCAGCCTTAAAATCAGTAAAAATGTAGGGATCATCCCTCCTCCAAAATACATTGGAATCAGCAGAAACATATTCAGATACTTTCTTCCAACCAGCTCTTTGCAGGTAAGCGGATATGCCACCAGCACACATGTAATCAGCATCAGAACCGTTGTTGCACTTACATACAAAATCGTATTTCGATATGCCCTCCAAAGCTCCATATCCTTTATCAGTATATTATATGCCTGCAGGCTGAACCCCTTAGGAATCACATAGACATGCATGGTAGCAGCCGCAGTGGGTTCGCTGAGCGATAGAATCAGCACATAATACATGGGATATATTGTCACAAATATGATCAAAACTGCTATTACATACATGAGAATCGTAGCGTAGCGATTTCCTTCCCTGAAATATTTCCGTTTTTTCTTCTTTCGTGAGACTTCCGATCTCGCTTCTTCTCTGACCATACCATCACCCCCTGCTACCACAGACCATATCCTGTCACACGATTGCTGACTTTATTGGCAATAAACGTCAGTGTAAATGCGATCACAGACATAAACAAACCTGCTGCTGCTGTATAACTGTACTGTCCGCCCACAATACCCAGCCTGTAACTGTACGTTCCGATGACATCGGACACCTCATAAATGTTTGCGTTGTACAATAACAGAATCAATTCTGTATTGGAGCTGAGCACACTCCCCACCGCCATAATTAACTGAATCATTATAATTCTTTTTAACCCCGGAAGAGTGATATTTGTCACCTGCTGCCACCGGTTTGCCCCATCAATTTTCGCTGACTCATACAGCCCCTGATCAATAGAGGAAATGGTTGAAAAATACAGAATGCTTCCAAAACCAAACCCCTTCCAGACATTGGTGACAGTATAGATGACTGGAAAAGCCTGCGGTATAATCCTCCAGTTTTGATTCGGCAGCCCCAGAACCGACAGCGCATTGGAAATCAGTCCATCCTTGTCAACAAAAGAAATCACCATTCCGGCAACAACTACTGTAGAGATAAAATAGGGCATGTAGCTCGCGGTCTGTACCAGCTTCTTAAATTTCAAAGCTTTGATCTGATCCATCAGTATGGCAAACGCAATTGGCGCCGTGAATCCAAAAATCAGATTGTACAGGCTCAGAACAATACTGTTCCTCAGTAATCGGAAAAAATATTCACTTTGCACAAATCGCTTAAAGTATTTCAAGCCTACCCACTTTACGCCTTCTCCGATAAAAGGATTTCCTGGAAAGTAATCCTGAAATGCGATTACAATTCCATACATGGGCACATAGCAAAAAATAATAATTAAGATAAGCACTGGAGCCATCATCAGGTAAAGTGAGATATTCGTCCGGATCAGATTCTTTGTCAGTTTTTTCTTTTCCTTTTTCTCCTTCTTCTCTGTTCGTTTTTTCATTCCTTCAACGTCCTTTCGTTCAGTCACTGTTGACTGTCCAGCTCCAGTTATCCACCTCATCCAGGTCAACAGTCTCCCCTTCATTTCCCTCAATCGTCACATCCTTCAGACTGACCCTGGAGGCATTTCTCACAAAAACACCCTTTCTGGCACATTTCTTACAATCTGCCATCATTGCGGCGATTCCTGGCTCTGCATCCTTCGCATAAGTGATATGTACATCATACATGTCCACAGATTCGATTTTAGATTCTGGCAGACCATAGAAGTACAGTGCAGCCACATGACAATTCAGGCATTCCACATGTCGAATACGAATTACTCCTACACGTGGAGTCCGTTCATCAGCCGGGAGACACTCCTTTGTTCGTACGTATTCTGTCTTACCCTCCTCCCCGCAATAATAAAAACAGTTGATAACAAAAGGCGTCCGTACACCGTCCATTCGTACTCTTTCAAAAAGAATATCCGTCACATAGGAATCCCGTCCCCGTCCCCGCCTGGTTTTCACCCGTAAACCCCTGTCCGTATTCAGTAAGAAGCAGTTTCTGACGGAAATATTTTTTACGCCGCTGGTAGTTTCACTCCCGATCGTTACCCCGCCATGCCCTTTCTCCATCAGACAATGATGAATTTCAATATTTTCCGATGGAGATAATTTTCTGCCGCCTTCCCCAGTTTTACTGGATTTAATCGCAATGCAATCATCTCCCACGGAAAAATATACTCCCGCAATCTCTACATTAACACAGGATTCCGGATCAATCCCATCTGTGTTCGGCGAATGATCTGATGACAGAATTTTCACATTCAGAAAACGAATCTGCCGTGAATAACAGGGATGTAAATTCCAGGATGGAGAATTGCGAAATGTCACACCCTCCACTGTAATATTTTTGCACAAATACAAATATAACATTCGCGGTCGGGCTGGCCCTTCCTTAAACTGCTCTAAGTTCCACCAATTATCAAAAGCAGCGTTGCCGTCTATAATTCCCCTGCCGCAGATCACAACATTTTCTACCGATATCCCCGTCAAAAGACTTGCATAGGAATCTCTCCCTTTCCCTTCCCATAATCCAGGGCAAAATCCTTGCTCCCCCTCTTCTTCTGTTCCATTTCCCGGCAGTACAGGAAACAATTCTCTGTCAGGAATTCCTGATAACACTGCGCCTTCCCTCAATTCCAGGGTAAGATTACTTTTTAAAAACAAATGTGTAAAACAGTATATCCCAGCTGGTACTATTACCCTTCCTCCGGGCGGACAGGATAGAATCGCTGCCTGCAGTGCTGCCGTATCATTTTTCCCCCCATCTCCTGCAGCACCATACGCTTTCACATTCAATACAACTGTTTCCTGAGGAGTATGAACAAACTCAACAGAAGACTGCTCTTCCCCCCGGATCAAACAGATCGCATAGTCTGTGTCTGGCTTCAAATCATAGATGGATTCAATCGTTTTATCCGAGCAAAAAATCCTTTGTCCATTCACGTAAATATCGTACTGTTTTGTATGATAATCTGCTTCTTTGTCCATTATTTCAAATGTGACGCATCTGGGGGTTATCATTAGCATTTTATATTCCATAACTGTCTTTCCCCTTTCTGTTTCGTTGTCAAAACATACAATTTTCTGCAATAATTTTCTCGATTTCTATTGAAAATACTAACACTTTATTATATAATCTTCTACGAAAATATGAAGCAATATAGTTCCGATTCAAACAATATTCATCAGAATTATGGGGGATGCCATCTTGCAGATATTTGTTAATGAAATGATATCATCCGGATTTCGTATTTCACATATTATGGGTGGAATACCAAAAGACATGAAAAGAGCTCATATTCACCGAGAATATGAAATTTTTTATCTGGTCAGCGGGCAACGATATTATTTTATAGAAGATAAAACATACCAGATCCAACCGGGCTCTCTGGTGATGGTACAATCCGGAGATGTACACAGGACTGTTCAGGTGTTTCGTGATCAGCCTTATGAGAGAATTTTGCTCATGTTACGCGGTGAATACGTCCAGCCGGTCCTGAATGCATTGAATCTGCCGCCTGTCTCTTTCTTTTTTACCACTCCGGTTTTGTCTCTTTCCACTGATAAGCAGGCAACCGTCAAGAATATTTTTGATACCCTTTTTTCTGAGTTATCCACAAAGCCTGCAAATCACGATAGCGTCAGTCGCCTGAAAATCGTAGAGCTTCTGCTGCTTGCATCCCGCTGCTTGGCATTTTCTGCGGACCTTCCCGGTGTAATCACTCCCTCATCGGGGAAATATAAAAAAGTAAATGATGCCATCCTATATATAAAGGATCATTTCCTGGAACCACTTTCCCTTGGCGAAATCGCTGACCATATCTACGTCAGTCGTGGATATCTCAGTAAAATTTTTAACGAAACCACAGGTATGAAAGTGACAGACTATATAAATATCCAGCGCATCAATTACTCTAAAAATCTGTTTGCCGGGAATTCCGACCTGAGCATTACAGAGCTGGCTGAAATCTGCGGATTTGACAGTATCACTTACTACGAAAAAGTATTTAAGCAGGTCACGGGAATTTCACCTACCAGCTTCCGAAAATCCCTGCAGGCAGAAAAAACCTGAGAAGCACTTTATATCTATCATCAGAAAACAGATACACAGAAAGCTTCCTGTATAATACAAATATAGGGAATTCCGAGAAAGGTGGTTGATAA
>JAJBUL010000215.1:0-12220 GCA_020860365.1 Clostridiales bacterium
TCACGAAAGTTCAAAATCTCAGTCCGTCTTCTCCACCCCGTGAATAGTAACAAACCCATAAAATAATTGCAGAAAGCAGCACCATATATTCTTGATTACACCGAAAAGGATATGATATAATACCCTGCGAATACGGCCTATAATAATCTTTTCTATAAAAGCAGGAGGCGTTCATGCGTAAACTGGCACTTAGCGATGAAATTTTGCTTTCCGTTGAGAAGCCCGCCCGCTATATCGGGGGAGAAATCAACGCAGTCATGAAAAACAAAAATGAGGTGGCGATCCGCTTTGCGATGTGTTTTCCGGACGTGTATGAGATCGGCATGTCGCATCTGGGAATCCAGATTCTCTACGATATGTTCAACAAAAGAAAGGATGTCTGGTGTGAGCGCGTTTATTCGCCATGGATAGATCTGGATAAAATCATGCGCGAACAAAAAATCCCTCTCTTTGCCCTTGAATCCCAGGATGCGATACGGGATTTTGATTTTCTGGGCATTACCCTGCAATATGAAATGTGTTATACCAATGTTCTGCAGATTCTGGATCTGGCACAGATTCCGCTGCATGCTTCCGAGCGCGATGAGCAGGATCCGCTCGTGATCGGAGGCGGACCCTGTGCGTACAATCCGGAGCCGCTGGCGCCCTTCTTTGACCTGTTTTATATCGGAGAGGGTGAGACGGTCTATGACGCTCTGTTTGACCAGTATAAAAGCTGCCAGGCAAATCATGCTTCGCGAAAAGAATTTTTGCACCAGGCGGCGAAGCTCCCGGGCATCTATGTCCCTGCTTTCTATGAAGTAACGTATCAGGAAGACGGCACGATTGCGTCTTTTTTGCCAAAGGAAGCGGATATTCCTTCCGTCATTGAGAAGCAGGTGGTGATGGATATGGCCTGTGCGCCCTACCCGGAAAAACCGCTTGTCTCATATATAAAAGTGACGCAGGATCGCGTAGTGCTGGAGATTCAGCGCGGCTGTATCCGCGGCTGCCGGTTTTGCCAGGCAGGTATGATTTATCGGCCGCTTCGGGAGCGCAGCCTGGAATGTCTGAAGGAACACGCCGGTCGGATGCTGAAGACCACCGGGCAGGAGGAAATATCACTCAGCTCACTGAGCTCCAGTGATTACAGCGAGCTGAAGGAAATTGTGACATACCTGATCGACGAGTTTGGCAGCCAGAACATCAATATTTCACTTCCCTCCCTGCGCATCGACGCGTTCTCTCTCGATGTGATGGGGAAGATACAGGATGTGCGGAAAAGCAGCCTGACATTTGCCCCGGAGGCAGGGTCGCAGCGCATGCGTAATGTGATTAACAAAGGACTGACAGAGGAAGTGATTTTGCAGGGAGCCAATGAGGCTTTTCACGGCGGCTGGAACAAGGTAAAGCTCTATTTTATGCTGGGTCTGCCGATGGAGACAGATGAGGATCGGCAGGAAATCGCGCATCTGGCGGACAAAATCGCGCGCACATACTATGACATACCGAAGGAAGAACGCAACGGAAAATGTCAGATTACGGTCAGTACTTCCTTTTTCGTGCCGAAGCCGTTTACGCCATTCCAGTGGGCGCCCATGCATCCGATGGGCGATTATCTGGGCTTTGCAAAAACAGTCAACCATGAAATCAAGGATATGTTAAATCACAAAAGTATCCGTTATAACTGGCACCAGGCGGACGTCACGCTTCTGGAAGGCGTATTTGCGCGCGGGGACCGCCAAATTGCGGCTGTGATCGAAGACGCCTATCGAAACGGGGCGCTCTATGACGCCTGGACAGAATACTGGAATTACGACCGCTGGCTGGCCGCCTTTGCGCACACTGGCCTTTCCATGGACTTCTATACGCTCCGGGAACGGTCCCTGGATGAAATTTTCCCATGGGATTTTATCCGCGTCGGCGTAACAAAGGATTTTCTGAAAAGAGAATGGAAGAAAGCGCAGGAAGCAGAAGTGACGCCGAACTGCCGCCAGCAGTGTTCCGGCTGCGGCGCACGTTGCTATGGAGGAGGTGTCTGCATTGAAGGTAAGGGTTAAATTTTCCAAAAAAGGAAGCATGAAATTCATCGGTCATCTCGATGTGATGCGTTATTTTCAGAAATTGCTCCGGCGTGCCGAAATTGACGTCGCTTTTACCGAAGGCTTCAATCCCCATATGATTATGTCCTTTGCCTCTCCTCTTGGCATCGGACTTACGAGCGACGCGGAATATATGGACATTGAGCTTCTGTCGCCAATTTCCTCGCAGGAAGCGATCGCAAAGCTCAATCAGGCCGGGACGGAGGAACTGGAGGTGACCGGTTTTGTACAGATACCGGAAGGCAAAGCGGACAAGGCCATGACGCTTGTCGCCGCGGCAGATTACACGCTTCGTTTGCGCGCCGGGCATGAACCGCATACAGACTGGAAAAACGGCCTGGCAGAATTTTTTGCCAGGGAAGAGATTCTTGTCATGAAAAAAACGAAGCGTTCCGAAAAAGAAGTGGATATCCGTCCGATGATCTATGAATGGTCGTTCCGGGACGAAGGCGAAACACTCTTTCTGAAGCTTGCCGCCGGAAGCGTAGCAAATCTAAAGCCGGAGCTGGTCATGGACACGTACCTGCAGAATTTTGGCGTCAAACCGGATCCGCTCGCGTATGAAATCAATCGCTGCGAGATTTATGCGGATCTGGGGACGGAAAACGACCGGAAACTGGTCTCCCTGTACGATCTCGGAAAAACAATATAGCCCATCAAATGCAAACGAGGTACTACTTTATGAATCAGTATATCATCTGCCGGATGCGGGATTCCGTGTTTTCTTTTCTAATGAATAATGGGAAAGCCGTTGAGATTCACTGTGACCGGGAAGAGAACGCTTCTCTTCTCGGCAATATTTATGTAGGAAGGGTCCGGGATATCGCCCGCAATATAGGCGCAGCGTTCTTGGAAATCGCTCCAGATACGGTCTGCTATCTGGCTCTGGATGAGATTCAGAACCCCATCTATACGAAAAAAGGAAGCTCGCCCAGAATCCAGATGGGAGACGAACTTCTGGTACAGGTTTGCAGGGAAGCGATGAAAACAAAATACCCTTCCGTTACAACCAATCTGACTTTTCGTGGAAAATATCTTCTTCTGACGACGGGAAAAACGCAGATCAATGCTTCTTCCAAGCTTGCGGTGGAAGAAAAAAAGAGACTGATCGGGCTGGTGAACGAAATTGAACATGAAAATGCCGATGAGAAAGAAAAAAGAACTTATGGCTGGCTGCTTCGCACAAATGCGGGCGGCGTCAGCCGTGATACCTTACAGCGGGACATGGAGCGTTTACAGCTCCTGTATCAAAAAGCAGTTGCTGACGGTGTGCACCGGGTCTGCCACAGCTGTATTTTTACAGCCCCGCATGCCTGGATTTCCCGCCTTTCCGACATCTACGAATTCTCGGCGGAACAGTTTTTAACCGATGATGAAACGATCTGGCAGGAAGCGAAAGCGTATTTATCCGCCTGTCAGCCGGAAGACTTGCCGCGATTATCCTTTTATCAGGACACTCTGCAGCCGCTCTGCAAAAAATATTCGTTAGAGCGGCAGCTGGACTGTGCCTTCTCGGAACAGGTCTGGCTGAACTGCGGCGGCTACCTGGTTATCCAGCCCCCCGAAGCACTGACCGTGATTGACGTCAATTCCGGAAAATATGAGGGCAGCGCCAAAAACCGGCAGAAGGCTTTTTTCAAAATCAACCAGGAAGCCGCCCGGGAGGCTGCCCGCCAGATCCGCCTGCGAAACATCAGCGGAATCATCATCATCGACTTCATCAATATGGACGCTGCCGAAGACAGGGAAGCGCTGCTGCTCTATCTTGACAGCCAGCTCCGCCAGGACCCGATTCACACGGTGCTGGTGGATATGACAAAGCTGTCGCTCGTAGAAATCACACGAATGAAAAAAGAAAAGCCCCTGTATGCACAAATTTGCTGATGGTATTTTGACAGTTTTTCAGCCATATTTCCAGCCTGAACGAATTTCCTGAAGAACTATAAATTTTCTTGACTTTTCCATTTCCATACGGCACAATGGAGTACAGATATTCTTTTTCAAATGATATTCCTGATTTACAGCAGATGAAGGGAGGCTTTTTATAATGAGTGTTTACAGATGCGCTCTATGCGGCTATATTTATGACGAATCAAAGGAAGCGGTTCCATTTTCGGAATTGAAGGAATGTCCGGCCTGCCTGACTCCGGCAGAACTCTTTGAGTTAATTGAGGAAGACAATTTCTCAGCCCCAGCCTCAAGTGGCGTCATGACATCAGATGCAGAAATGAAAGAGGACACGTTCTCCATCCCGGCCGCAAATGCTGTCATAGTGTCAGACATGGAGATGAACAAAACGGTTTCTTTTCCCCCGGCTTCAAAAGGAAGCATGGTGTTAGACACAGCGACGAGCGCGACCGATCCTGCTTCCGATTTAAAATACGATCCTGCCCTGACCCGCAGCGACCCGGAATGCCGTTATATGGAAGAAATCCATCAGATGGCCGTATCAGGCAAATCCATCAGCGGCGCCATGGGAACCCGGATGCCGATGCCCGGCTGGGATGACATCCTGCTCCTCGGGGCGCAGTTAAACCCGCCTCCTTTGAATGATGACGATCCGGTCTCTACCACAACCGTGATTGGGAAAAACGCCAGAAAACCCATGGTCCTGGAAAACCCCGTTTATATCTCCCATATGTCGTTTGGAGCGCTGTCACAGGAAGCAAAAATCGCGCTGGTCAAAGGCGCCGGTATGGCAAAAACTGCCACCTGCAGTGGGGAAGGCGGTATTCTTCCGGAAGAGAAAGAGAACGCTTATAAATATATTTTCGAATATGTACCGAACAAATACAGCGTAACCGATGAGAATTTAAAGACAAGCGACGCCATCGAAATAAAGATTGGCCAGGGTACAAAGCCAGGTATGGGAGGCCATCTCCCAGGGGAAAAAGTGACAGAAGAAGTGGCTGCCATCCGCTGGAAGGTGCCTGGAAAAGACATCCAAAGCCCAGCCAAATTCCCGGAACTGCAGTCAAAGGAAGACCTGAGGGATATGGTTGATATGCTCAGGGAGCGTTCTGATGGACGCCCGCTCGGCATCAAGATCGCAGCCGGAAGGCTTGAACGTGACCTGCAATACTGTGTCTATGCAAAGCCGGATTTTATTACCATTGACGGACGCGGCGGTGCGACCGGCTCCAGCCCTCTCCTTTTGCGGGAAGCCACATCTGTCCCGACTGTTTATGCCCTGTACCGTGCGCGAAAGTACCTGGATTCTGTTCATTCGGATATTTCCCTGGTGATCACGGGCGGGCTTCGGGTATCCTCTGATTTCGCCAAGGCTCTCGCCATGGGGCAGATGCAGTTGCCATAGCAAGTGCTGCTCTGATCGCAGCCGCCTGCCAGCAGTATCGGATCTGCGGCAGCGGATACTGTCCGGTCGGCGTTGCCACACAAGATAAAGCTTTACGGGCAAGGTTGAACACAGATTCAGCCGCCATGCGGCTAGCGAATTTTCTCAATGTGTCATTGGAAGAACTAAAAATGTTCGCCCGGATTACTGGACACGCTTCGGTCCATGACCTGTCGGTGAACGACCTTGTGACGATTAACCGGGAAATTTCGGAGTTCACCAATATTCCTCACGCTTAACTGTCAGGAAACAGCAGATCCTTGCAATTTCATTATTCAGCCCCTGAATATCCGGGGCTGAATTCCTCAAGGGCTGACTTTCCGCTATTTTCTTTTCCGCTTTAACCTGCAGGACAGATTCGCAACGAAGAATCCCAGCCCGGCCAGGGTCAATGCCAGCCAAAACAGAGGTCTGGATGTGTCCCCTGTCTTCGGGCTTCCGCTCGAAGATGTGGAGAACGTGGTTTTTCTATTTTCGGTCTCATTTTCTGACTCCGATTCCGCTTCTGTTGATGCCTCCGTTTCTGTTTCACCTTCCGTCTCTGTCTCTGTTTCCGTTTCGGTTTCGCTTTCCTTCCCCGTTTCGCTCTCTGATTCGGCTTCCGGTTCGCTTTCCGCTTCCGTTTCCGCTTCTGTTTCAGTTTCTTTTTCCGTCTCGCTTTCAGATTCGCTTTCCGACTCCGGTTCAGGAGTATGCTGGTTTGTCAGAAGAAAGCCTTCTCCTGTTTCCGTGACGGAACTGCTATATCCCTCAATTCCGGTTTCAGAGAGACTGTAAAAAATCTCTTCGCCCCCATTCACATACATGGGAAGATTCTTAAAAGTATAGCTCCAGCCATTTTCTTTGGTAAGCGTAGCGGTATAGCAGCTGCCGTCTGAACCTGTCAGAATGATTTCCACGGTGTCTGGACGAATACCGTCCCGGTTTTCTTCATCCTCCCATATTTTATTCACGGTTACCTCCGTGACTTCCGGTATATGGGTATTGGTGATAATAAATCGGTAACCGCTGCTGCTTTTTTCTATTTCTGTTTCATATCCCTCTACACTGATCTCGCTCACGGAATACGATACAATCGTGCCCTGGCTGTAATAAACCGGCAGGCTGGAAAACAGGCGGGAATATCCGCTTTCTTCTGTCAGCTCCGCTTCATAAGTGTTCCCGTCACTTCCGATCAGCGTTACGAAAATACTTTCTGGACGGATCCCATCCTGGTTGTCTGCATCCTCCCAGTTTTTCAGCACAACGACATCGGTCACAGCCGGGATATGATTGTTGGTTACCGTAAAGCTGTAGCCGTCTTCCCCTGCTATCACTTCTTCTGTGTAACCGTCGGTCTCTTTTTCCTGCAGGGAATAGGTAATGAGAGCGCCCTCATTCCAGTATTTCGGCAAATTCTCAAACGTGTATTTCCATCCGCTTTCTTTCGTCAGCTCTGCCTCTCGCGTTGAGCCGTCCGAACCGGTCAGGATCACCGTGATTGCGCTGGTACGCATCCCATCCTGGTCATTCGCGTCATCCCATATTTTCTCAACAGAAACCTCTGCAAGCATAATGTCATGCGTATTTGTTACTTCAAACAGCTGTGTGCTGTCCGCATCTGCCACGACGCCCTCATAGCCTTCCACAGCCTCTTCCTCAAGACTGTAGGTGATCCGGGTGCCAGCGCTCCAGTATACTGGCAGCTCCGTAAATGTATACTGCCACCCTTCTTTTTCCGTCACGGATGCAGTGCGTTCGGAGCCGTCTGACCCCAGAAGTGTGACATTGATGCCAGACGGGCGGATCCCGTCACGATTGTCGTCATCCTCCCATACCTTTTTCACCGTGTAAGCCGTCTCTTCTGTTTCGTGTGTATTCGTCACCCGGATCGAATAACCTGATTTCCAGTCTCCTTCCATAGAAGAATACGTAGTGACATAGCCTTCCATGCGTTCCTCCTCTACCGTATAGGTGACCACCTGTCCGGATACATAAGCCGGGAGCTCTTCAAATACACAGCTCAATTCCGCAGCGGATAACGATAGCACGGCTTCTTTCGATACCACAGTCGTATTTGCTCCACTTTCCGCGGTGATTGTTCCAGTCAGAGATACGCTCACATCCGTGCGCAGGCCGTCCTGATTGTCATCATCAACCCATTCTTTCGTGACAGTTACTTTCGTCGTTTCCGCCGCGTTTGCAACAGTCAGAATGTCTGTCCTGGTATCATCCACCAGAAGCTGCGTGGACCAGATTCCTTCCGCCACATTTATATTCACCTGTACCTCCCAGGTCCCTGCTATCGCCTGGTAACCTTCCGGTGCCTGGTATTCGGATAACAGGTAGGTTCCCTGCGGCAGAGTACCGGCAACAACTGTTCCATCCGTGTCCGTG
This sequence comes from Clostridiales bacterium, assembly GCA_020860365.1. Lineage (GTDB taxonomy): Bacteria > Bacillota > Clostridia > Lachnospirales > Lachnospiraceae > Choladousia. The sequence continues at coordinate 7,813 of JAJBUL010000215.1, forward strand.
ATCAGATAAGCGTCTTCACTGACCTGTTCCTCCCTTCCGGTGCAGGAGCCATCTGTAAAGGTCAGATATTTCCCGTCACGATCCTGAAGTGTAAACACGGCGTCTGGAAGAAAAATACCGGTATCTTTCTCTGTTTTGACAATGGTCAGAGAGGAAGAAAGCGTCACAAATCCGACGTCCTGATGGCTGCTCTCGCAAAGATACGAGTACATTTCATCCAGGGGCAGCATCGAGATCTCGCCGATCCAGGCATTTTCCAGTATCGTTTCTTCGGTGCGAATGGTCGCTGCGGCATCGGAATCCACCGTGTCATCCTCCCCAATGTTTTGGAGCGTTAGTCCATATGCCTCTGTTCCGGTAAATACCACATAATAGTTCCCTGCCTCCAGATGGCTGAAGCTGTAAGTGCCATCCTTTCCGGTCATTTCCGCATCCACTGCCCTTCCCAGAACGTCATAGGAAGGATAGAGCTCTACACCATTTACCGTCAATACTGCTTTGCGGTCGGACGCATAACCGGAAACGTTCGTGCGGTAAAGGGAAACCGTCACTCCTGACAGCAATGCCTCCGAATCTCCACGGATCCCATCATTGTCCACATCCAGCCAGGCAGTTCCGCTGACCGTACGCTCGGCCACCTGGATTTTTACCGTGTTGCTCTCTACCAGGGCCGCCTGTCCATCTGCGTACTCATAAAAAGAATTCGCATAAAGGTCGCCGGGGTTCTGCCCTTTGCCGAATGCATCCGTCAGCAGGCCACCCGCCGTGTCCCGCACGGCAAGTGTCAGGGTAATTTTCACATATTCCTGCGCTTTCACCGTTCCAAGCGCTATTTTCATTCCCGTCGCGTCCTTGATCGATAATCCACTGTAAAGGATGGTCGACCCGCTTTCGCTGCCTCCCCCTGCGTCTGTCCAGGTAAGACTGTCATTCCCTTTTAATACTGCTTCCACTGTATTCTCGTCCCGTGCGCTTTCCTCCACCGTCGTCTGAACGCAGATACGATCCTTCCCTTCTGAGAATGTCTTCGTGGCGTTGGAAAAATCAAGCACGATACTCTCTACCACATAGCTGCCGCCAAATTCGCTTCCGCGCGAATCACCACTGTATGGCAAAATGTCATACAGCGTCACTCCGGCAGCGTCTTCCTCCGCACTGTTGCCATACCGCAGAATATAGGTAAGCTCCTCCCCCTCTTCTACAATGCTGCGCTCCACAGCTTTGGATATGGATGTGCTGGACAGACGAATCACCGCAATGGTGGCTTCAGAATAATTGCCGAATGCACTGATAATCAGTCTGGCGTCCTTGTCTGACGTCACCGATGCTGCAATCGTGATCGTGTCGTTATTCTGGACGTCCTCTGCTGTCCCGGCTGCGCCGATCAGACAGGACAGACAGATCTCTTCCATGGCCTCCCCCACTGTCTGAGACGGCAGCTCCCAGAATACAGTACTGGTTCCATCTTCATTTTCCCGTACTTCCGACGGTGGGAGGCTGGCACTGTCCATAATATAAGTGAGAGCTTCCGGCAAGGTCACCCAAACCGTCACATCAGCTGTTTCTGTGGAAGAGGAAACGCTGCTGTTTTCCGATACCACAGAAATCGTCGGACGGATGACATAAGTGACCGTGCGTTCCCCGATATCCAGGTCATATACCGATTTATTTGTCGTGACACCCGCCGTTGTCGTAGTGGTATCCGCCACCCGGATTGAGACGCCTGTCTTACAGCCAATGATCAGACAGGAGCTCCCTGCTATGTATCCACCGCTATGTCCGGCCACAATACTTCCATTTTCATATACAGCCTTTCCATAGTTTGTATAGAGCGTATACCGGGGAGCCGCATAGCCTTCCGCATACGTTCCTGTGCTCCATCCGCCTGCTCCCAGGCCATAGCTGCCACTGCCGTAGGAATACTCAGCCCAGGAAATGACCTCCTCACCATTTCTCCATGCCCGCAGATCATTTGTTGTCGCATAGACACTCCCAATCTGGGCACTGTCTTTTATCTCTACCAGCATATAAAACACGATCGCCACCGGATCTGCGGTACCTGTATAAAGCGCACAGTCCCGCACCTCATACAGGAAACCGACACAGGTATAGTCTGCCGCGGTCAGAGCGTCTATGCTTTCAAAGTAAATCAGCTCTTCCTCACGTGTCGCATTCATTTCCGCGTCATTTTGCCATCCTGTTTTGTCCGGCTTTGCAGCAAACAAAACCCGGATTGAGCCGCTGTCGCTCTTGGAATTGTTCACCACAATCGAATAATAGGAGGATGTTCCGGACGGCACTTCAAATGCCTCATCGTCAATCTTCTGCAGGAGATTCACTGACGTAAGGCAACCGTCCCCGCCATAGTCTACTGCTGATTTCACCAGAATCTGTTCTCCCTGCGCCGCGTAAGTATCCCCTGCGTCCCAGGCGGAAGCCCGGATCGTATAATTCGTTGTATTGAACTGGTTCCGCTTGGAGACGCTTCCTTCCGGATAAAGGGGAATGTTCATGCCATTGCTGTTATCTTCCTGATTCTGATCCGTGGTCGTCGTCTGCCCGGAAAGAGAGACTGCGGAAAGGTTATCCGCCTCCGCCCAGAAATACAGATCCGACGTCGTCTCCACACTCCTTGCAAAGCTGACAATCACCTGAAGGTAACCGGCAGAAAAACAGCCGATGTTCGCACCATAGACATTATCGATCGCATTATCACAGTTCGTCGTCGGGAAGTTCAGGTTATCCAGGTCGAAGGTATAGCCGGACACCGTCACATGGTAAATATTGGCGCTGCCCGCATCCTGTACAATATTCCAGCTGCCCCCGCATAGCAAGCGTATTTGCTGGAAGCGCCGCCGCTGTTAAAGGGCTGGCAGCGGATGCCGTAAGCAGTCGAAGGAGATCCTCCGGCCACCATCTCCCGGCCAAGCTTTCCCACGGTCGTCAGGCTGGCGGATTCATTTTCCCGGTAATCCCAGAGAATCGGCGTATAATCCTCATCTGCGCTCACATCCGTCCCATTCAGGGTTTCCGTAAAGATCAGGTCAAAGGTTATTTCCCCGGTCGGCAGCTCGATTCCTATTAGTCCCTTATCTTCGGATGTATTGTACAGCTGAAGACCCAGCGCATAACCCTCCAGCCGTCCATATATAGAGCCATCTGTGTCTGTTTCACTGATCGCCCCCGTTTCCATGTCAAAGTACGCAAGATAGCTGCAGGTGCCATTTCTCACAAGATTTATATTGTAACGCGGCTCTGCGGATACCTTTATGCCCTCTGACTGTACGCTCTGGAAAAGGCTCTCCTCATTTCCCTCCATCCAGACAGTAAATTCCGGCTGGATGAGGTCACCGTTCTTCGCCGCTTTCACATAGACACCGACACTGAGCGTACCGGTTCCGGGAATCGCGTTGGCGTCGCCGCTCTTCGACAGGTAACGCTTCCCAGTGAGTACCTGCTCCGCGACTGTCCTTCCACTGTCCCAGGATGTCGACGAGCTCCCATCCGTATAAACATAAGTAATTACCTGATCCATACACCAGTTCAGAGTTTCTGTATTAAACTCTGCGACCGACGGGTCACAGGACAACGTAAACTCAGCCATCAGATATGCCTCATCGACTGTCTCCGCCGGATCCATCAAAGCCGTCGTATATTCCAGCGTATAGTTCACATAATCAAACGTCCGCACGATCCGGTTACCCGCGCCGGAATCATTTCCCACACTGTCGTCACCGTCAAATGGAGCCGTGCCGTCTATAAAACTCTTGATTGTCAGAGCGGAGACATAGCTTTTATTGACATTTAGTCCGCTCTCGTCATCTGCTGCCGCCGCTAAGGCAAGCAGAGAATCTGCCAAAGCTTCTGTAAGGGCTTCCGTCTCTTCCATGAGCTCACCGCTCGGATCCTCTGTTTCATCCATGCCATCGCTCTCTTCCACAGTACTGTCATTTCCTGTATCTGGTTCGCCATAGCTATCGGTGTCTGGATTCGTGCCAGTATCTGCAGCACTCTCTGTATCTGTGCCCATATCTGCTTCCGTGTTTGTACTTGTGTCCGCGTTTGCATCTGTGACCGCATCCGTGTCTGCATTCATACCTGTTTCCAGATCTGCGTCTGTATCTGTATCTGTTTCTGTATCTGTTTCTGTATCCGTCTCTGCATTCATACCTGTTTCCAGATCTGCGTCTGTACCTGTGTCTGTTTCTGTATCCGTCTCTAGACTGCTCTGAACAGAGACGTCGGATATCGAATCGGTTTCCGCTACAGAAACAGACTTTGGTGAAACGGACGCTGCCATAACAGCAGCACAAAGTACCCCTGAAAGAATCCTTCTTATTCTTTTTTTCATACTGTTTTTCCTTTCTCTGATCTCAGGATCAAAAGTTTCTCCGTTCCTTTCCGCTGC
>JAJBUL010000215.1:12230-20751 GCA_020860365.1 Clostridiales bacterium
TTCCGCTGCCGTTTGCCATGCGAAAAAAGAGGAAACGTAGCTTCTGAATTTCGTGTCAAACCATAAAGCATTTTCATCCGCTGCCAGCGGCAGACCGGATGCGTATTGTTTTGCCGGAAAAATTATCTTTCGTAGAAAATCTGGTTAGAAGTGGCAGAATGCCACTATTGGAAATGCCTTTTTATGGCGCTCAGATTATAAAAGAATGAAATCATATGAATTCATTTAAACACATGTAGTATATCACAGTATTTGTGAGATGTCATTAATCAAATTATTAATTTTTTATAAACTGAAATCAACAGAAATCTATATGAGTCTTGTCCGGAAAAGTGAAAAGAAAAGAAACGTATAGATTGAAAACTAAAAGAACCGATCTTCTCAACAGATGCAAAGACCGGTTCTGAATCATAGCGTGATGGCAAGCCCATCCCCTTTTACCGTTTCGCCAGTTCCTCCGTGATATCCTCCCAGGTCAGCCCTTTCTCAGACATGAGAACCATAACATGATAGAGGAAATCGGATATCTCGTAGATGACCTCCTCCGGATCTGGATTTTTGGCCGCGATGATGATTTCCGTCGCTTCCTCGCCTACCTTTTTCAGAATTTTATCAATTCCTTTTTCGAAGAGGTAATTCGTGTAGGAACCCTCTTTCGGGTGCTGCTTCCGGTCTTCAATCACAGAGAACACTTCCTCAAATACCCGCATGGGGTTCGAGGAATCATAGTTCTTTGTGAGGATCGGTCGGTAAAAGCAGCTCCGGTTCCCCGTATGGCAGGCAGCTCCTACCTGAACCACCTTTGCGAGGAGCGTGTCATTGTCACAGTCAATCACCAGCTCCCGCACGTACTGAAAATGCCCGGAAGTCAGTCCCTTGACCCAAAGCTCCTCCCGGCTGCGGCTCCAGTAAGTCATCCTGCCGGTGCGGACGGTAGCGGGGTATGCTTCCTCATTCATATAATCCAACATCAGTACCTCCAGTGTACGGTAGTCCTGTACGACGACCGGAAGCAGGCCATCGCTGCCTTTCCTCATCTCCTCCCAGGCAAGAGAGGATTCGTACGTATTGACCGCAATTCCGGCTTCCTTCAGCGCGTGCTTCACGTCCATAAACGCAAAAGCATCCTCTGCGAATTTCTCACAGAAAACGCCAGTCACCGCACCATTCAAAAATGCTGCCGACTTAGCGACCACATCGGAATCCCGGGAAGCCTCGACCACACAATAGGTATCCGACAGAATGTTTTTTTCACACAATGTCTCATCCAGCAGCAGAACACCGCCAAGAAGCTCTGCATGAGATTGCGCCGCCTCACGCTCTTCCGCTGTTTTGACACAGGCGAGTATTTTTTCCTTTCCAAACCGGGCGGATGCCTCATTTGTAAGCTCGACATTTCCCTCTTTCCCATAATTTAAAAATACTTTCGTGCAGCCGGCGTAAATCAGTTTCTTCACATCCTCCAGCCGCCGGATATTACCGCCGCCATAGATCGGCAGATCCGTCGCACGGCTTATTTTTTTGATCATACCAATGGACTGGTTGTGCTCCGCGTCTCCCTCGGACAGATCAAAGAGCAGCAATGCGTCCGCGCCAAAATTCTCGCAGGATGCAGCCAGGTCAGGCGCGTCCTGGATGAATTCATCCGGATACGAATTTGCGCAGGCAGATTCCATACAGGAGGATTCCGGCATGCTTTTCCCGACCTCCTTTCTATCCGCAAAAACAAGATTCCTGTATCGCATCACAAGATTTCCCTTCAAACACAAAGGGACGATCAATTCTCTGTTTTTCATCTTCTTCTCTCCTGAAGCGCAGCTGTTTTCAGGCATTACGCTTATCTTATTTTTATCAGCAACCCATCCTCCGCCTGCCAGACATTACAGGGTTCCCTTCGTCGAAGACACATCTGTAATACGCGCGTCAAAGCCGACCGCCTCGTCGAGAGCTTTCGCGAAAGCCTTAAACATGGCCTCCGCCATATGGTGGCTGTTCCCGCCGCGCAACATACAAAAATGAAGGTTCATCGCCGCTGAGTACGACACCGCATAGAAAAACTCGCGCACCATCTCCGTATCCATCGCGCCGATGCGCTCAGTCGGAAAGGCCGCGTCCGAGCAGAAATAGGGACGCCCACACAGATCAAGAGCGCACAGTACCAGTACCTCATCCATCGGAAGCACACGCTCCCCATAGCGGCGAATTCCTTTTTTATCCCCAACCGCCTGGCGAATCGCCTCCCCCAGCACAATCCCTGTGTCCTCGACCGTATGATGGCAGTCGACCTGCAGGTCTCCCCTCACATCCACGGTGAGATCAAACAGACCGTGTCTGGCAAAGCCTTCCAGCATATGGTCAAAAAAACCGATTCCTGTATGGACCTGCGCCTTCCCCGTGCCGTCCAGATTCAGTTCAAGGCGAATCTGTGTCTCCTTTGTATTGCGTATCACTTCTGCGGTTCTGGCCATGATCTTTTTCCTCTCTTGCTATCCTTTCCAATTTTTCGGTAAACCAGGGCGTGAAATTACGTACGGGCTATCAATCCGAACGATGCAAGCTGCGCCCTGCAGAGTCATTTTCACTTTCACTCAAACCGTACCCGGATTGAATTCGCGTGTGCCGTCAGAGCTTCTGCGTTCGCGAACGCGATGATATCATCCTTCACTGGCTCCAGCGCTTCTCTCGAATAATAGATAATGCTTGATTTTTTTACAAAATCATCAACCGAGAGCGGGGAGAAAAACTTAGCCGTCCCATTGGTCGGCAGAATGTGATTTGGTCCGACATAGTAGTCGCCCAGCGGCTCGCTGCTGTACTCGCCGATGAAAATCGCACCGGCGTTTTTAATCTTCATCATAACTTCAAACGCATTCTTCGTCACGATCTCCAGATGCTCAGAGGCAATCGCGTTCGCTGTGTCAATCGCGTCGTCCATGGAATCCGCCAGCAGAATATAGCCATAGTTTTCCAGCGACTGGCGGATGATATCTGCGCGGGAAAGCACTTTCAGGTATTCCTCAATCTCTTCCGATACCTTCTGTGCCAAAGCCTCGCTCGTTGTCACCAGAATCGCAGAGGCCAACCGGTCGTGCTCAGCCTGGGAGAGCAGATCCGCTGCTACGTAATGTGCGTTCGCGGTCTCATCCGCCAGCACAAGGATCTCGCTCGGCCCGGCGATGGAATCAATGCCGACGCTGCCGTACACCGCTTTCTTCGCGAGGGCGACATAAATATTACCTGGCCCTACAATCTTGTCTACCTTCGGGATGCTCTCCGTTCCATAGGCAAGCGCGGCAATCGCCTGCGCGCCGCCCACCTTGTAGACTTCATCTGCACCGGCCTCACAGGCTGCTACCAGCGAAGAAGCCGGCACCTTTCCGTCCTTTCCCGGCGGCGTCGCCATGAGAATCCTGCCCACGCCCGCGACCTTCGCCGGGACAATGTTCATCAGTACAGAGGAGGACAGAACCGCTGTCCCGCCAGGCACATAGACGCCCACCGTACCAAGTGGAGTGATTTTCTGCCCCAGCATCGTGCCGTTATCCGTACTGTCAAACCAGCTGTAACGGCGCTGCTTTTCGTGGTAGCTCCGTATATTGGCCAATGATCTGCGCACAACCCCCAGAAACTCCGGGGTTACCGCGGCATACGCCTCATCGATCTCTTCCTTCGTCACGCGCACATTGGCGGCCGTGATCTCCACCCCGTCAAACTGCTTCGTATAACCGAAAACTGCTTCGTCACGGTTCTCTTTTACCTTCCGTATAATCTCTGCCACGCGCTCCTCGTAGCCCTGATAGCTGTCCGGGCTGCGCTTCAGAAGCTGCGTCAGAATATCCTTTCTGGTTTCTTCCGTCAATGGAACGATACGCATATATCCATCAGATCCTTTCCTGTTATTATAGTAAAAAATATAAATCGTATTTTTTACGTTGTCTTTACAAACCAGTATCCTGTCAGGCAGATCACGCGCCCACACACGAGTTCAGCTTCTCCAGAAGCTCCGTAATCCGCGCATTCTCCATCCGCATGCTGACCGGGTTCACCGTCACGCGCGCAGACAGCGGACATACCTCTTCAAGCACCACCAGGCCGTTTTCCCGCAGGGTAGAGCCGGTCTCTACAATATCCACAATCACCTCGGACAGACCAACGATCGGAGCCAGCTCAATCGAACCATTCAGCTTGATAATCTCAACGGTCTGGTTTTTCTGGTTGTAAAAATAATCCTTCGCAATGTTCGGATACTTGGTCGCCACGCGGATGCGCTCCTGGCTATTCAGAAGCTCCCGTGCTGATTCAGGACCGCAGACACACATCCGGCATTTGCCAAAGCCAAGATCCAGCACTTCGTAGATTTTCCTGTTCTCTTCGAGTATCGTATCCTTTCCGACGATACCAATATCTGCCGCGCCATATTCCACATAGGTCGGCACATCCGGCCCCTTTGCCAGAAAAAACCGGAGCTTTTGCTCTTCATTTACAAAAATCAGTTTGCGCGTGTCCGGATCATTGATCTCCTCACAGGTGATCCCCACCTTTTCAAAAAGCTCCAGTGTCTTTCTGGCCAGGCGACCCTTACAGAGTGCAAACGTCAGATACCGTTCTTCCCTCATTCTACTTTTGCTCCTCATATCAAACTTGCCTATTCCGCAGCCTTCTCGCGCATCAATAGTAGTTGGCTTCATCGTTTATTCTCTACAGCTCTACCGTCATCTCGCAGGAGGAGGCCCGCGCGTATTCCAGACATTCTTCTCTGGAACGCTGCTCTGTCACCCGGCAGAGCTCTACATTGACGCCCTGTGCCCGCAGCTCGGACGCACGCAGGATCGCTTCCGCCTGCTTTTCGCTCTCATAAATTATCACACAATGCACCCCCGGAATCTCCGGGTGAATATTCTGTCTGGAAAGCGCCGATAACAACTGGTCAATCACCGTGACAAAACCAACCGCCGGAGACTCCTTGCCAAAATGACCCGTTAACCCGTCATAGCGCCCGCCTTTTAAGATCGGAGCTCCCGTGCCATAGGTATAGCCTCGGAAGAGAATCCCCGTGTAATACATATACCGGCTGCGGAGACCAAGATCAAACGAAATATATTTTTCCACACCATACAGCTTCAGAGTATCCCAGATTTCCCGCAGTCGCTTTACTGCCAGGAGGGCGTCTGCATGATCCGTCAGCTCTTCCGCCCGGTCTAATACTTCCACGCCCCCAAACAGCCCCGGCAGCGCTGCAAAACATTTCTTCAGGGAATCACTGAGGTTCTGCTTGGAAAGCAGCTTTTCCGCCCCAAATGTATTTTTATTGGAAATCAGTTCCTTTAATTCTGACGTGCTCTGCTCATCCAGCCCGGCTTCTCTCACCAGTGCGTCAAAAAAACCGCAGTGGCCGAGACTGATCTGGAATTCCTCCAGACCCGCAGCAAGCAGCATCAGAACCGCCAGAGTGATCACCTCCGCGTCCGCCTCCACGCAGTCGTCCCCGGTCAGCTCCCCGCCGATCTGCGTCGTCTCTTTTAACCGACCCTGGTAGCTGGAATTGTTGATAAACGCATTTCCCAGATAGGTCAGACGGAGCGGCATGTTATCATTCAAATAGTATTTCGAAGCCGCGCGGACGGTAGGCGGCGTAAAATCCGGCCGCAAAACAAGCGTGTTCCCCTCGCGGTCAAAAAACTTGTAGAGTTCCCTGGACGGGATCGTACCTACCTCCCGGCTGAACACATCAAAGAATTCAAACGTCGGCGTCTCGATGTCCCGATACCCATAAGACCGGATCACCGTGTGCAGCTTTTCCTGCAGCGCCAGCTTCTGCTCACATTCTTTTCCATATATATCCCGGACGCCTTCCGGCGTGTGTAATATTTTCTGCATAGGTTTTCTCCTGAATGTTCCATATATCTGAGGAATAAAATCCTGTTTCATCCCCACAATCTTCCCTATTGTACGCAAAAATGGCAGAGTTGTCCAGTCTGACTTTATGTTTTCTTAATGAATTACGCTTCTTGACCATGATTCTGAATGGACTCCAGAAAATCTCTCGCACGCTGCGTTTCCGGATGAGCAAAAAATTCTTCCGGGGTGTTTTCTTCGAGAATTTGTCCAGCGTCCATGAACAGGATACGATCCGCGACACGTCTGGCAAAATTCATCTCGTGCGTGACAACCACCATCGTCATGCCTTCTCCTGCCAGTTCCGTCATAACAGCCAGCACTTCCCCGATCATCTCCGGGTCAAGCGCACTGGTCGGCTCGTCAAATAAGATGGCCTTCGGGTGCATAGCCAGGGACCGCGCAATGGCAACCCGCTGTTGCTGCCCTCCGGAAAGCTGCGCAGGCATTTTATGTGCCTGACTGTCCACACCGACCCGTTTGAGCAGACGCATGGCCTCCTCCTGCGCTTCCTTTTTGGATTTATGCAGCACATCCATCGGACCAATCGTGACATTGTCCAGGATGGATTTGTGGGCAAACAGGTTAAAGGACTGGAACACCATGCCCACCTGTGAGCGAAGCTCCGCCAGCTTTTTGCCTTCCTCTGGCATGATAACCCCGTCAATCCATATCTCTCCGGAATCAATACGCTCCAGGCGATTGATGGTGCGGCAGAGCGTAGACTTGCCGGAGCCGGATGGGCCTATGATCACAACCACTTCTCCTTTTTTTATAGAAAGGCTGATGTCCTTTAATACATGGAGCTCCCCGAAATGCTTATCCACATGCTTCAGTTCAATGACCGGAACCTGCCCGGCAGAATCCGGATTGTTTTGTATCTTTGCCATACTGTTTACGGCTCCTTCCTTTCGCAATTTTTCTGTTTACAGGTACGGATGCCCAGAACGCAGGTCAGATCAGATCTGAACTGCCGTCGCGGGCGCGTTTTTTCTGTTTTTTGACAATGCGACCGAGATTTTATTCAGCGCATAATTGATCAGAATATAGATCACCGCCGCGACCAGATATACGGAAAGCAGCGCGTCATAATTGCTGATCAGCACTTTGGCATTCTGCATCAGATCCGCATAATTCACGACATAAGCAAAGGTCGTATCTTTCAGCACAATCACCAGCTCAGAAATCAACGCCGGAATCACATAGCGCAATGCCTGAGGAAATACAATCCTGAAAAACACGCTCCCGTCCCGCATCCCCAGCGACAGAGCTGCCTCGCTCTGTCCCTTCGGCACCGCGTTTACACCAGAACGCAGGACCTCCGCTACTACCCCGGATGCAGAAATCGCTACGGGCGCAGTAATTTTCCAGTATGCGGGGAGCTTCAGCCCGAACTGTGGCACAATCAGGAAGAAAAAATAAATAAACAGCAGTGTCGGAACGCCGCGGGTAAATTCAATCAGCGCCCTGCTGATTCCCCGAAGAACCATATATCTGCTGATTCTCCCAAGCATCATCACCATCCCCAGTGCAAACGCCACCGCCCCGGCGCCAAGTGCCACCTGAAGTGTTCCGACAAGCCCTCTGCCCAGAAACCGCCAGGTCGTATAGCGGGTAAACAGAGCCCAGTATTTTGCATCCAGCTGTCCGTTCACAGCAAACTGCCGGATCACCATGCCAATCAATACCGCAAGGCCAATCAGAGAAACCGCAGTCACGACAGCAATCACCTTCCGGGTTTTGGGACCGGGCGGTTCATAGATCGCGTCTCTTATCGATCCATTTCCACTCATCGCATAATCCTCACTTTCTGATCAATTTTATTTCCCACCAGTCCTATCACAACAGCGGTCGCACAGTAAAAAAACGCGGAAATCACGAAAGCCGTTATACCGCCGACCGACCTCGTATTGATATAGGATACAATGCCTGTCAGGTCCGTTGGATTCAGCGGAACCAGAGCCGCCAGAGACGTGGTCAGCATGGTCGCGACCAGCAGATTGGTCATCTGCAGTACGGAAGAGCGGAGGGATTGCGGAAGAATCACATTTTTTACCATCTGAAAGAACGTCATTCCCAGGGATCTGGCCGCCTCAATCTGTCCGATGTCAATGGTATTCATTCCGGCCATCAGATATTCCGAACAGAAAGCGGAAGGAATCAGCGAGGTAGCGATCAGCACACACGTATAATAGGACCAGAGAAACCCGATGTACGGAAAGGCGTACACCAGGAGAATCAGCAAAGCCGCACCCGGTATATTACGGAATACCTGGACATAAAAATCTCCGACCAGACGCAGCGGTTTGATCGGGCAGATCCGCATAACCGTGATGACAATGCCAATGGCAAAGGCCAGCACAAACGCAAAAAAAGTCAGCCTCCAAGTCATCAGAAGCGCGGACAGATATTTGTCTCCATATTGTGTTAACAGTTCTGAAACAGACATAAGCTCCCTCCTTTTGGTGAACGAAAGTTTCCGGCAGAAAGCAGAAGAAGATTGCACAATTGCGAAGAAGGCTCTCAAGCATCCTGTCCTGAGAGCCTTTCTCATTATTGTCCCTGATCATTCAGAAACATTTCTTATTCTTCTCCTACAACCGGTGCGTCCGGCACGGTGTCGATC
>JAJBUL010000228.1 GCA_020860365.1 Clostridiales bacterium
TTACCTGCTTTTATGTCGCGGTTTCAAAAACCAAAGAAAAATATCTACACCCCCGGGCATTTTCTAATAAAGTATTAAAAAAAATACAAGATTTTACAGGTCAGTATGTTCCGTCATACAAGATATCGAAAATCCATCGGATGCTATGATTCATTCCATGGGGTCAGCGAATTTTCTATGCCCATGTCACGCAGCATCAGAGCTGACACAGTTTCCTTCGGATTTTTCCCCTCAAAAAGAATTTTGTTCACCTGTTCGATGATAGGCAGTTCTACCTCATATTTTTTCGCAAGGGCAACTGCGGATTTCGTCGAATAGACGCCTTCTACAACCATATTGACTTCCTTCATGGCTTCCTCCATGGAGTAACCCTGCCCCAGAAGAATCCCCGCGCGGCGGTTGCGGCTGTGCATACTCGCACAGGTGACAATCAGATCCCCAATTCCGGTAAGACCACAAAACGTCTCAAACTGGCCGCCCATCTTGATTCCAAGGCGGGCGATCTCTACAATTCCCCGCGTGATCAGTGCTGCCTTTGCGTTATCCCCATAGCCCATGCCGTCTGCGATGCCCGCCGCCAGTGCTATCACATTTTTCAGAGAACCGCCGAGCTCAATGCCAATCATATCAGAACTGATGTAGACGCGGAACACCGGACTCATGAAGAGCTTTTGGAGCGATCGAGCCGTCTGTTCATCCTTCGCGCCGATCACAATCGCGGTCGGCATGCCGCGTCCTACCTCCTCCGCGTGGCTGGGGCCAGATATCACAGCCGTCCGTGCCTGAGGGATCTCATCCTCGATGGCATCCGTCATCGTCATGAGGCTGCCTTCCTCAATTCCCTTCGCCGCATTTACAATCACCGTGCCATCCGCTACAAGCGGTTTCATTTTCCTGGCAGTCTCCCGTACCACAGCGGAGGGACTGACCATGACAAGAACATCCTCTCCCGGGACCACGGCCGCAAGATCCGAAGTCACCTGAATCTGCTCCGGAATGATCACTCCCGGAAGCTTTGAAGGCAGCTCATGTGCCGTGCGGATCTGTTCCGCATCTGATTCGAGAAAGGACCAGAGGGTCACGTCATTTCCATTTTCACACAACAATTTCGACAGGGCAAGTCCCCAGCCGCCCGCACCGATCACACCGATTTTTGCCATATGGTATCCTCCATTCTGCACGTCCAGGCCAAAAGATTCGGAAATCTCTCTGCCATGTATGCTCTATAATGGGCAGGGCAAGCCCTGTCTCTACCGATTTACTTTCTGATTTTCGCGTTTTGCCTTATCAAGAAAGCCTGCTTTGCGTTCTTCTCCCTTGCGCAGACGGTCGATATTCCCGCGATGCATATAAAATGCCAGCACCGTTACAACAGCCGTAACCACATACATTTCATTCAGGTATCGTTGCGTCATGCCAAAAACGCCCATCTGTCCGAAAATAATTGTTTCAATCAGAAAACCGCCCGCTACGACCAGGGAACCAACCGATACATAGCCTGTAAGAAATAACCCGGCGCAGAACCCAATGATCGCAAGCCCGCACAAAGGGCGGTTGATCGCGAAAATGGTTCCACCGGTGGTTGCGATCCCTTTTCCACCGTGAAATTTTAAGTAAAAGGGAAAATTATGCCCAAGTACCGCACCGAAGCCGGTATACAGACACAGAAGTGGCCAGATATCGGCATAATTCCTGCCCAGGATCAGCCAGGCAGCCAATGCGGCAAAGATGGCTTTAAAAGCGTCCCCAATAAATGTGACAGCTCCCCAGCCTTTTCCCAGGGTGCGAAACATGTTCGTTGTACCGGCGTTTCCACTGCCATAGTTGCGGATATCAATTCCATGCAGTCTCCCGATGATATAACTGGTCTCAAACAGACCAAAGACATAACCAATTGCCAGACATACCAAGCGTTCCATTTATTTTTCATTGTCCTTTCGTTCCCGGATGATAAATTTCAGCGGGGTCCCCCGGAAGCCAAAGGCGTCCCGAATCCGGTTTTCCAGATATCTTAAGTAGGAAAAGTGCATCAATTCTTTGTCGTTGACAAAGATAACAAAAGTAGGCGGCTTCACTCGTGCCTGCGTGATGTCGAACAGCCTCAGGCGCTTCCCGATATCCGTCGGCGGCTGCTGAAGCGCCACCGCCTCAGCCATGATCTCATTGAGTACGCCGGTCTTTACCCGCATCGACTGATTCTGAATGACCATATCAATCGTCTCAAAGAGCTTCGGAAGCCTCTGCCCCGTCTCCGCGGAAATAAAGATAATTTCCGCATACGGCATATAGGAAAGCACCTGGCGGATTTTCCCCGTATATTCATAAATGGTTTTATCATCCTTCTCAATGGCGTCCCATTTATTCACCGCGATCACGATTCCCTTGCCCCGCTCGTGCACAATCCCGGCAATGTGCGCATCCTGCTCTGTCACGCCCTCCGTGGCGTCAATCATCATAACCACCACATCCGCCCGCTCAACCGCGGAAACAGTACGGATAATACTGTAGCGCTCGATGTCTTCTTTTATCTTATTTTTCCGGCGCAGTCCGGCCGTATCAATAAATACGTATTCCTGTCCCTGCCATTTTACTGCAGCATCGACCGCGTCCCGTGTTGTCCCCGCAATATCCGTCACAATCAGACGATTTTCACCCAAAAGCTTATTGATCAGGGAAGATTTGCCGACATTCGGTTTGCCTACGATCGCGATACGCGGACGCTCATCCTCTTCCATATAAACCTTTTCCGGATCAAAAAAGGATGTCACTGCGTCAAGCATATCACCGAGCCCCTGGCGGTTTGCCGCAGAAATCGGCACTGGATCACCAATCCCTAAATTATAAAATTCATAGACATCTGACTGGTATTTTTTAAAGCTGTCCACTTTATTTACGGCTAAAACAACCGGTTTTCTGGAACGCCGAAGCATGTCCGCCACTTTTGCGTCTGAATCCACCAGCCCCTGCTGGCAGTCTACCAGAAAAATAATGACATCTGCAGTATCGATCGCGATCTGTGCCTGTTCACGCATCTGGGAAAGCATGATATCCTTGCTCTCCGGCTCGATGCCGCCTGTATCAATCAGGGTAAAATTCAGGTTCAGCCACTCCACATCGGTATAGATGCGGTCTCTGGTTACGCCAGGTGTATCCTTCACAATCGAAATGTTAGAACCGGCCAGGGCGTTAAACAGCGTAGATTTTCCAACATTCGGTCTTCCGACAATCGCTACAATCGGTTTCATAATATGTCCTCACTCTCTTCCAAGAGCGAGGACACGGGCCACGCCACCGGCGCCGCCGATTCTGCACGGCGTGGCACTCCTTTCTATGTCCTCACTCTCCAACAACTGCTCTTACAAAATCGCGCCCGTCTGATTCTACTATACGGATCGGAATTGCTAAGTCTTTCTCCAGGTCTTCAACGCTAATATCATCCAAAAATATGCTTTCACCACTTCGGAGCATACTGCAGGGAAGCAACAGCTCTTCCCCAAGCGTTTTATCCGCAAGCTGTGCCCGCAGATCCGTTCCGGTAAGCAGACCCGCCACCGTAATCTGCTCACCAAAAAAATCGTTGCGAATCTCATAGACATGGCAGATTACATTCGGATGCTTTTCACAGATGCGGTCACACAGGTGCCTGATATATGATCCTGCCAGCAGTCCGGTCGCGATCGAGATTTCACGGGGATTTTCATTCCCGGAAGCCGGTTTCGTTTCCCTGCGGAGCGCTTCCCCGACTTCCTCTCTCAGCAGACGCATCATGCCAACCCCATTCTCCAGCTGGAGATAACCGTCATAGCGATCCTCTTCCGGAAAATCCCGCCCGGCAAGGACATACCACTCATCCGATGCATGGATGAAATGTAGCCCGAATTTCGCATAAATTCTCTTTTGCCACTTTTCGATGCAATCAATCACATCACAGGCGTCCTTGGCCGTGAACGCCTCCAGAGGATACAACCCCTCCCGGAAGCGCGTCAGGCCAACCGGCACAACAGACACGCTGCGCAGCTGTGGAAGATAGTCGGTCAGCTCCCGTATGGAAGCTTCCAGTTCATCGCCGTCATTGATCCCGCGGCAAAGCACAATCTGTCCATTCATCTCAATCCCGGCCTCTGCCATTTTGCGCACTTTAGGGAAGATATCCCCCGCGAACCGGTTCCGGAGCATCTGACAGCGGAGTGCCGGGTTCATCGTATGGAAGGAAATATTGATTGGCTCCAGATGATAGCGGATTATGCGATCGATATCATGATCGCTCATGTTCGTCAATGTGACATAATTCCCCTGCAAAAAAGAAAGTCTGGAATCATCATCTTTAAAGTACAGCGTATCCCGCATGCCTTTCGGCATCTGATCAATAAAGCAGAAAATACAGTGATTCCGGCAGGAACGATATTCATCCATCAGGGAACTCTCAAATGTGATTCCGAGATCCTCCTCGAACTCCTTCTCGATCTCCAGCTCCCACTCTTCCCCATTCTCCTTGCGGATCTGCATGGTCAGATACTCTTCATTGATCTGATAGTGATAATCGAAAACATCCTCAATTTCCTGTCCATTGACCGAGAGAACCATATCCCCGGGCGTAAGCTCCATCTCTTCGGCAATACTGCCCGGTTCAACGGCAGCGATCCTGTGTTCCAAACGTTCTTTATTCATATTCCATCCGGTTTCTTAACAATCCTTCCTGTGGATTTTCAAAAGCAGCTCATGAATCTTCGCCGTCGGCGTTTCAATATTACTCAGTGTCGAATCGTGATTCAACGTCTCAATAATCGTAGCGAGGAATTTCGTCATGTCTGCCTCCGCGTAGTATGGCTTCGAGAGCAGCTCCGGGTTCCGATAGTGGAGATTGGTGGTCACCACCTTGGTGATAAATCCCTGTTCATAATAGCTGTCAAACTTCGCGAGTCCATTTGTAAAAAGACCAAATGTCGTACACACGAACACGCGCTTTGCACCACGCTCTTTGACCTGCTTTGCAACGTCAAGCATACTCTCGCCGGAAGAAATCATATCATCCACGACGATCACATCCTTGCCTTCGACAGAATCCCCGAGAAATTCATGCGCAACAATCGGGTTCTTCCCATCTACGATGACAGAATAATCCCTTCTTTTATAAAACATGCCCATATCCACGCCAAGAATACCGGAAAAATACACGGCCCGGCTCATTGCGCCCTCATCCGGGCTGATAATCATCAGATGATCGTTGTCAATCTGAAAGTCCTCAACATTGTCTACCAGAGCTTTTAAAAACTGGTAGGTCGGCATAAAGGAGTCGAATCCGCTTAACGGAATCGCATTTTGCGCACGGGGATCATGCGCGTCAAAGGTAATAATATTGGAGACACCCATGTCCACCAGCTCCTGCAGTGCCAGGGAGCAGTCCAGCGACTCACGTTTGGAACGCTTGTGCTGCCTCCCCTCATACAGAAAAGGCATCACAACATTCACACGCTTTGCCTTGCCATTCGCCGCCGCGATAATGCGCTTCAGATCCTGAAAATGGTTATCCGGAGACATGTGATTCACATGTCCGCAGACCGTATACGTAAGACTGTAATTGCAGACATCTACAAGAATATACAGATCCGTCCCGCGGACAGAATCATTGATCTGCCCTTTGCCCTCGCCTGTACCAAAGCGCGGACAGCTGCAGTCAAGCAGGTAAGTATCCGCAATATATCCGGGCTGAGAGATGGCATTGCTGTTCTCCGGCTTCAGGTGGCTGTTCTTTCTGGATTCTACCAGACACGCGTCAACGGCCGCCCCAAGTTCACGGCACCCCTCCAGCGCAGCTATTTTCAAAGGACCGACCGGCATGATCTGATCCAGCGATTCAATTTCGGACATAGGTTTCCCCCTCTTTCGAACGTAGTACGGTTATAATCCTTCTCTGAAAAGTACGCAAGAAGTATAGCATTTTGCGTCCGGTGCGTCAATAAAAAAGTGGTGGTTGTTCCGTACCTTCACAGTTACAAAAAGTGTGCTTCTACTCTTTCAGTGCCAGGAAACCTGCCAGATTTCCGCGCTTTCCATGCGAGGCGCGATGAGAGAAAAAAATCTCCGGATTGCAGCAGGTGCATAAATCTGTGACAGTAATGTTTTCAAAGCACAGACCGGCAAGCAGCATATTCTGCCGACAGCACTCCCACAGGTTCAGCTGATACTTCGGATCGCTGCCCTCGGATGTGTTTTTCTGTCCATCCGTCTTTTCGGCTTCTTTGCCGGAATAAAGAATCGTCCACAATGCTTCCGGGTACTGTTTGCGTACCTCAGAAATCACATCCTCACCGACCTCATAGCAATCCTGACAGATGGATGGGCCGATGGCTGCGATCAGTTCAGAAGGATTGGTTCCGTACCGTTCTCTCATTTTTCTCACCGTTGCTCCGGCGATATCATTTACAGTACCGCGCCAACCGGAATGAGACAGGCCAATCGCTTTATGAACCGGATCCACGAAAAAAAGCGGCACACAATCCGCGTAAAACGTGGTCAGTACTACGCCTGGCACATTCGTCACCAGACCGTCCACATCCTGATAATCCCGTTCGCGCAGATAGCCTTTTCCGCAATCATTTTCCGTCACTTCACGCACATTTGTCGTATGCGTCTGGTAAGAAAAAACCATGCGGTCATACGGGAATCCAATCGCAGCCGCAATCCTGTGAAAATTCTCCCTCACACGCTCCGGATCGTCCCCCCGCGTAAAACTCAGGTTCATTTGGGCAAGCTCATGCTCGCTGACTCCGCCAATCCGGCTGCTAAAGCCATGCGTCAGATAAGGGAGCGCATCAAAGGCCGGGAAGGTGAAATAGAGAACACCGTTTTTCCTGTTCTCCCGTAAATGATTTTCAGACATTTTTCGGTTCAGGTACGTCATGATTATACTCCTATCCAATCGCTATTGCATCAAAAAGTGGTGCTGCCATCCAGATTTTATGCCCAGAACGCGTCCTGTATCACCTTTGCCTGCGTTCCATCAAATGCGACCACATCAAACCGTACCGGTGTCTCCTCCGGTAAATGCTGCTCCATCAGATACCAGCGCGCCACACGGATGATACGTTTCTGCTTTTTGATATCCACCGCCTCCGCCGCGCTTCCACTGTTCTCGCCTGCACGATATTTCACTTCGATAAATACCAGGTATCCCTGGTGCCGGGCAATCAGGTCAATCTCTCCCAGGCGGGAGCGGTAATTCCGGCAGACAATCCGGTAGCCAAGCGCTTCTAACTGGGCGGCAGCGCGGGATTCATATGCAGAGCCAACCAGACGTTTGTTCATTCAGATTCCTCCATGGATATTGCCCCAAAGCATGCGACCGTCGTGTAATGACAGCAAAACCCACGCTCCGCATTTTTCCTGCAAAATCGCTTAATTGATAAAATTTCCGATAAAAGTCTTCCTGTGGATTGGCGACGGCCCGTACTGCTTCAGCGCCTCAATATGCGCCGCAGTGCCATAGCCCTTATGCGCCGCAAAACCATATTCCGGCATGATCTTATCATATTCCATCATCAGACGATCTCTCGTCACCTTCGCAAGCACGCTGGCCGCAGCGATCGACAGGCTCTTCCCATCCCCGCCGATAATCGGTACCTGGCGGAAGGCAATCTGCGGAATTGTCACCGCGTCGTTCAACAGGACCTGCGGCCTGGGATTCAGTTTGGCAATCGCTTCGCGCATGGCTTCATAGGTTGCCTGCAGGATATTGATCTCATCAATCCGTGCAGGAGAGGCCATACCGACCCCATACGCAACGGCTTTTTCCTTTATCTCATCAAACAGCGCTTCGCGCCGCGCGGGTGTAAGCTTCTTCGAGTCATTCAGATACAGAATCTCACAATCCATCGGCAGAATCACTGCCCCAGCCACCACCGGACCCGCAAGTGGACCCCGTCCAGCCTCATCGATTCCACAGACAAGCCCTAGATCCTCGTACTTATGCTCATAAATACGCATTTTTTCCAGCCTTTGCCGTTCCACAGCCAGCCGATCCATTTTTTTCTGATACTGCGCAATCAGGCCGCGGACACCGCTTCTGCTGTCGTTTTTATACGTCTCAAACAGCAGCAAAAGCTCATTTTCCCCGGCCTGTGCAAATTCTTCCTTTATTTCTCTGATCTGTTTCATCCCGCCTCCAAAGAATTCCGGCTGACCTCCGAAAAGATCCGTATGTTGCCCGGCATCTGCCTCATCTGTCTGAACAGCCCTGTTTACCCAGGCAATCCAAACGACGAAAGCGGCCAGATCCGCAAAATAGCCTTGCCCAGAATCTGTTCTCTCGTAATATTCCCAACGCTCGGCTCCCGGCTGTCGGTGCTGTTATTGCGGTTATCTCCCAGGACAAAATATTCCTGGTCGCCGAGCGTAATCTCCGTGGAAGCCAGCCCAGGATTCCGAATCTCTTCGTTTCCGTAAGGATCGTCCAAAACTTCACCGTTGATGTATATCACGCCATCCACAATCTGAACCGTTTCGCCCGGAAGCCCGATGATTCGCTTGATATAATACGTGTCCTCCTGATACTGGAACGGAAAAACAATGATATCAAAACGCTTCGGATCCGTGAAGCGATAAGAAATCATATCAACGATCAGCTGATCCCCGTCATTCAATGCCGGATACATGGAATCTCCACGTACCTCTGTGCGTTCTCCTACATAATTGACGACCAGATAGACCGCAGCACAGATCAGCACAAAATAGAAAATCCAGCCCAGCGCCTCCCGGATAATATTTTTTTCCTTTTTTCCGGTCTTTTTCTCAGCCCTTTTCTCACCCTTCTTCAAGTGTTTTACCCTCAAACTTCCCCTCTGTCGCCTGGCACTGCATGCCGCCGTGCCTCCCTGCCATTCGGAACTTACTGATGCGTCAGGAAACCAAAGCTGCCAAGCGGCCAGATCCGCAGCCAGGCCTTGTCAACAATCGAATCACGGCTGACATTGCCGACTTTTTCTGTACGGCTGTCTGTGCTGTTGTTGCGGTTATCCCCAAGGACAAAATATTCATCTTCCCCAAGCGTAATCTCCTCACTTGCCCGTCCGGGATTCGCTATCGTTTCCTTGCCGTAATCTTCCTCCAGCAATTCGCCGTCAATATAAATATTGCCATCCATGTCAATGCGAACGGTTTCCCCCGGAAGTCCGATGATACGCTTGATATACAGCTCGTCGGAATCCTCATAAGGCTTAAATACAATAATATCAAAGCGCTGTGGATCGCCAAACCGATAGGAAAGCTTTTCTACGATCAGGTTATCCCCATCCTGAAGCGTATCGTTCATGGAACGCCCGTCTACAACCGTCCGCTGGCCGACAAAATGCAGAATCAGCCAGGTTGCCAGAATCACAAAGCCTATATATAAAATCCAGCTTAATATTTCCTTCTTCGGATCCATTTTCATTCCCTCATCAGCGGAATTATTCTGCCCCTTTTCCATGCTCATTGCCTCTATTCATCTTCTTTCCTAATGTTTTCTCACTGTCTTCTCCTGGCGCCTGCTCCAGTGTCATTCGCCCGATCCTTCCGCTGCGAAAATCGTCGAGAACAAGCGCAGCAGCCTTTTCATAATCCGGTTCATTTCCAGTGTGGATACAGCCGCGCACCCTGGCAATCTCACCAAGAAGAACTGGTGTGTCCGCGCCCTCCTCAATGGAATAGCGCACAGCCAGAAAGCCCGGATAATTCTTTCGCGTAAAGTCAAGAACCCAGAGAGCCAGATCCTCCGTCTGGATAATTCCATCCCGAATCGATCCCAGAGCTGCCAGCCTCTGACCCACCTGGGGATCATCAATCTTCGGCCACAGGATCCCCGGCGTATCCAGCAGCTCTACGCTTTTATTCAGGCGGATCCACTGTTTTCCCCGCGTCACACCGGGCTTATTCCCTGTCTTTGCACAGGCTTTTCCAGCAAACGAATTGATAAAAGTCGACTTCCCGACATTTGGAATACCAGCCACCATGGCGCGCACTGGCCGGTTCAGAATGCCGCGTCTGCGGTCGCGCTCCATCTTCTCCTGGCAGGCTTCCATGATGACACTCTGGATGCGTTTCATTCCCGCGCCAGTTCTGGAATTCACTGCCGCCGCAAAAAGTCCTTTTCTGCGAAAATAAGCTTCCCAGCACGCATTCTGCCGCTCGTCCGCCATATCAGCCTTATTTAAGAGGATCACGCGGGATTTGTTTTTCCCAAGCTCATCAATATCCGGATTCCGCCCTGACTGCGGAGCCCGCGCATCCGTCAGCTCAATGACCAGATCTACAAGCTTTACATCCTCCTGCATCATTCGCTTTGCTTTCGTCATGTGTCCCGGATACCACTGGTATGCCATACTTTCCTCCTGCTTTTCGGAACTCCACACCGTATTCAGAGCCAAAAATTATCCTCTGCGCTTCTCCCGCACCGTTATACCCGCCATCGATCGTTTTACTCAGCTTACAAATCCCCAATGTTCAGAAGGGGAAATCACAAACCAGACCTTTCCCTCAATGTAATCACCCAAGACAACGCCTACGTCTGCGTAACGGCTGTCCTCGCTGTTGTTGCGATTATCCCCGAGTACAAAATATTCCCTGTCGCCAAGCGTGATACCGTCCTCCGCCAGCCCCGGATCCGTAATAGAGGGAAAGTTTTTGTCTTCAATGTAAGCTTCTCCATCGATATAGATCATACCATTTTTGATCTGAATGGTCTCCCCCGGCAAACCAATCACACGCTTGATACTCGTATACGCGGTGCTGCTCCCGTGCGGCTTAAACGCGATTACATCCCCCCGCTTTGGCGTGCTGAACTGGTAGGCAAACGTATTCAGAAGAACGGTATCTCCCCCGGAAAGAGTGGTATTCATGGACTGCCCGATATTCGTCCTTGTCTGTCCGAAAAAGTAAACCACAACATAGGCAAACAGAATCACAACCAGAATCTCGAATGCCCATAAAAGAATTTTTCCAAATAATGATTTCTTTTTCGTATTCACGGAAGACCCCCTGATGTGAAAATTTCACGTGCTGCCGTTTCGAGACAGCAAGCCATAGGCCACCAACTGGGTTAGCAAAAAAGGGAGAATACATGAATGTAATCTCCCTGATCCGATCCTTATTTCACAAGCTCTTTTACTTTCGCTTTCTTTCCTACGCGTCCTCTCAGGTATGTCAGCTTCGCGCGTCTTACTTTACCGCGTCTCACAACTTCAACCTTCTCAACAGCCGGGGAATGCAGCGGCCAGGTTTTCTCTACGCCTACGCCATTGGAATTCTTGCGAACCGTGAAGGTCGCGCGGACGCCGCCGCCCTGCTTCTTCATCACAATTCCTTCAAACACCTGAATTCTCTCACGGTTTCCCTCTTTGATCTTACCGTATACTCTGACGGTGTCGCCTACAGAAAACTGCGGGACTTCAGCCTTCAGCTGAGCGTCCTCAATCTTTTTAATAATATCGCTCATTGTGGATCTCCTTCCTATACTGGATGTTCGTAATACGCGTGCTTCTGACCCTGTTTGTCCCAGATTCTTTTCTCAGGACAAATCCCATCGTCATCCGACCGTTCGAATGAATCCGGCAGACCCGCACAGACTGTACCAGAGGACCATCTTTTTCACAACGCAAATCAGTGTAGCATGATTCCTGACAAAATGCAAGAAAATATTAACTGATTTTACAAAGTTTTTCCTTACTCGTTTCCGTAAATCACAGTCTGTTCAGGGCACCTCCAGGAGATTCTGCAAAACAGAAACCTCCTCTTCTGACAGCCCGTTTCCTCCCCCTTCTGTAAGCAGTTTTCGCAAAAATTTCCGATCTTCTTTATTCAGGGCTGCTTTCGCCAGAAGATCCGGACGGTTTCGCAGTGTCCGCAGCAGAGACTGCTCATGACGCCAGCGGTCTACATTTCCATGATGACCGGATAACAGCACCGGAGGAACCGGACATCCCCGCCAAATCTCCGGGCGACTGTATTGCGGATACTCCAGGAGCCCGTCTGAAAAGCTCTCTGACACACCGGAATCGGAATTACTGAGCACGCCGGGAACCATGCGGGAAATCGCATCCATCATCACCATCGCCGGGAGCTCGCCCCCGGTAAGTACATAATCCCCAATCGAGACGTAATCCGTAACGATGGCGTCCAGAACGCGCTCATCTATGCCCTCATAGTGCCCACAAAGAAACGCCAGATTTTCCTCGCAGGCTAATTTCTGCGCCATCGCCTGGTCAAACACCCGCCCCTGCGGGGTAAGGTAAACCAGCCGGATTTTCTTCCTGCAATCCAACGCTGCGGCAAATGCAGCAGAAGTCTCCTTTCCCGCATCGAAAGCTGCGGCTGACACAATAGATACACCTTTTCCTGCATCAAAAGAAGCGGCAGATGCATTGGAAGCTTCTTCACATTCGTTCAGAGCCAAACAGCTCTCATCATCTGGCGACATGATCTGGGATACCAGATCCTCATAAGCGCGGCAGACCGGCTCCGCCTGCATCACCATACCTGCACCGCCACCATAGGGATAATCATCAATTCTCCCGTTACCGGTGACAGAATAATCGCGGATATTGACTGTTTTGAGAGAGAGCAGCCCCTTCTCGATCGCACGTCCGGTGATGCTCGTATGCATCCCCTGCTCAATCATTTCCGGAAACAGGGTCATTACATAAAAATTCATTCCAGAAGCCCCTCCAGCAAATGCACCCGCATACAGCTCTTTTCCATGTCAACCTCCAGGATGCACTGCCGAATCGCCGGAATCAGCACTTCACGCCCGTCTGTTAAGGTTACCTCATAGACGTCATTCGCGCCCGTCTGCAGCACATCCGTCAGTTCCCCCAGAAAATAAGAGGAACTATTTGCAGACGAATCCATGGCAGCGTCCTTTCCTGCGGCCGCAGACCTTACAGTACGCACCGGTTCATCCGCGTAAACCTTCAGTCCAATCAGATCTGCGATAAAGTATTCCCCTTCTTCGAGCTCCACCGCATTTTCCCGCGTCACATAAAGCGCACAGCCGCGAAACCCCTCCACATCCTCAATCCGGTCAAGACCGCAGAATTTCACAATCACAAGGTTTTTAAAAAACTTTACCCTCTCAACCTCAAGCTCACGCAGCGTGCCCGATGTGTCGTTGTCCGTAAAAGACCTTCTTTTGCCGACGGATTTCTCTTTTGCATCTGTTTCGGAACTGTGCCCTTTCCCGCGGATGTCTGCAGCCGAATGCTCCGGGTTCCCCAGCAGAACAGATTTCAGTTTTTTGAATCTCATCGGATCATCCGTCGTTGGAAAAACCTTGACCTCACCGACAAGACCATGTGTGGAAGTGACCACTCCCACCTGTAAAATTTCCTGCATATTTTTTCCTCAATAAGCCAGAACTGTCGTATGCCTGCAGCCTGCTGTTCTGAACAACAGCAAAAAGAGCTGTCCTCACAGGTCGCGGATTCACTCCTGTAAACCCGAACACACTCCGACAGCTCCTCATTCGCAAAATTACTGTAAAATATCTACGACAACCTTTCTGTCTTCTCTCGTCGCCGCAGCCTTTACAACCGAGTGAATCGCTTTCGCAATCCTCCCCTGCTTGCCAATCACCTTCCCCATATCGGCGGACGCGACCCGCAGCTCCAGCACAAGCGTGCTTCCACTTTCTTTTTCCGTAACCTCAACTTCGTCCGGATGTTCAACCAGAGATTTTGCAATTACCTCCAACAGCTCTTTCATGCCTGCTCACCTCCGATTATTTTTCGATGCCGGCCACCTTGAAAAGCTTCCCAACCTTTTCTTTCGGCGGAGCGCCGCTCGCAAGCCACTTCGTAGCCAGATCTTCATTGATCTTGACCTCACTCGGATTTGCGTTTGGATTGTAGGTGCCAATCTCCTCGATGCATTTTCCGTCTCTCGGAGATCTCGCGTCTGCTACAACGATTCTATAGAAAGGATTCTTTTTCTTACCAGTCCTTCTTAAACGAATCTTAACTGCCATTTCATTCACCTCCTGTTAGAATAATGTATTTCGCGGTCTGGGGCGAAGACGTCCCTGACCGGTTTAAAAAGGAAGTTTAAACTTACCTCTTTTCGCACCTTTGCCCCCGAACATTCCGGAGTACTGCTTCATCATCTTGCGGCTCTGTTCAAACTGCTTCACGAGGCGGTTCACCTCACTGATGTCTACGCCCGCGCCTGCCGCAATTCTGCGCTTCCTGGAAAGATTCAGAATATCGGGATTCGATCGCTCCTTCGGCGTCATAGAGAGAATAATGGCCTCAATCTGCGCCATCCTCTTCTCATCCACAGCATCCTCCAGCTGCTTCATCTGCGCGCCGCCCATACCGGGCATCATACTGAGGACACTGGAAATCCCTCCCATATTCTTCATCTGATTCATACTTTCGAGGTAATCGTCAAAGCCAAACTGTGCTTTCCGGAGCTTTTGCTCCATGTCTTTGGCCTTTTCCTCATCAATGCTCTCCTGCGCCTTCTCAATCAGGGAGAGAACATCCCCCATACCAAGGATACGGGACGCCATACGATCTGGATAGAACTGCTCCAGATCCGAAAGCTTCTCCCCCATACCGGCATACAGAATCGGCTTGCCACAGGTCGCCTTAATCGAAAGTGCCGCGCCGCCTCTCGTATCACCATCCAGCTTTGTAAGGATCACCCCGTCAATGCCGATCTTTTCCTCAAACATGGTGGCGACATTCACCGCATCCTGTCCGGTCATCGCGTCAACAACCAGAACCGTCTGATCCACCTCAACGGCTTCCTTAATCTCCTGCAGCTCGCGCATCATATCTTCATCCACATGGAGACGGCCTGCCGTATCCAGAAATACCAGATTCAGGCTGTGTTCCTTCGCATAACTCACAGCCTCCCGGGCGATGTGCACAGGACTCTCTTTCTCTCCAAGGGAAAAGACCTCCACACCCTGTTTCTCACCATTGATCTGCAGCTGCTTAATCGCAGCCGGGCGGTACACGTCACAAGCCACCAGCAAAGGCCTGCGGCCTTTGGACTTAAACTTGCCCGCCAGCTTGGCAGCCGTGGTCGTCTTGCCTGCACCCTGCAGACCGGCCATCATCACAACAGACACCTCATTCGCGGGCCGCAGCGCAAGCTCCGTCGTCTCCGACCCCATCAGAGAAACCAGCGCGTCGTTGACAATCTTGATCACCATCTGCCCCGGATTCAGGCCATTCATAACGTCCTGTCCGATCGCCTTTGCCTCGACAGACTTGATAAACTGCTTTACTACTTTAAAACTGACGTCCGCCTCCAGAAGAGCCATCTTGACTTCCTTAAGCGCGGTCTTCACATCCGCCTCTGTCAGTCTTCCCTTGCTGCGCAGGTTCTTAAATACATTCTGCAGCTTCTCCGATAAGCTTTCAAAAGCCATTCCGTAACTCCTCTGTCAAAAGTCAGTCGGCAGCATTCACAATTCCTCCAGAATCTGTGCTGACAGGCTTGCAACCTGCCCTGCAAATGACTGCGCATCAATCTCTTCATAATGTGAGGACAATTCCTGTATCCGCTCAGCCTTCGCCCGAATCTTCAGAAAGCGTTCCACAAGGTGCAGCTTTGACTCGTACTCCTCCAGAATCTTCCCGGAGCGCTTTACCAGATCATGTACTCCCTGCCGGCTGACGCCAAATTCCTCAGCCGCCTCCGAGTAAGAAAGATCATTCTGCATCACTGCCTCGTAGACCTCTCTCTGGTGCTCTGTGAGCAGTTCCCCATAGAAATCATACAAAAGCGTCTGCCGCAATACCTCGTCCATGTCCATCACCGTCGCTTACTATACACAAAAAAAGCGACCCTGTCAAGTATTTTTTCTTGACAGAGCCATTTTTTCCTTACCCTTCCTTCTATTTTCAGTCTTCCGGGATTTTGGCACGTATTTCTGCGGCGAAAATACGAATCCTTTCTCTAATCCATAAACCGAATGATCGTCTGGACGGTATGCGAAATATTGTAGGAACTATAATTATAGCATCCCTTGTTCCATCCGGCCCAGTCGCCTTCCGGGTCAAAGTAGCGGCCATTGATTCGCACCCAGGTGTGCTTTGTATACCCGTCCGCCGCCTGGTCACGCGTACCGGGCACCCGTCCCCGGATGAGATAAGCGTCATAACCAATCTCACAGGCCAGTGCCGCAAACGCGCAGGCGAAGCTCTTACAATCTCCCCGGCGCTTCGTCAGCATATCATAAGCGCACTGTCTCCACCATCCATCATTCAGAGCGATATTATACGTCATATAGGTCCAGCCGCTTCCTGTCATGTAATTCCAGCAGGCCTTCAGCTTTTCGGCCTGTGTCATATCATCCGTCGTGATATCTGCCACCACCTGCATCACCTTAATCTTCAGGCGGCTTGCGTAATTGTCCACGGCCGCTCCGCTTTCCGTAAACGTGATACCATCCACCGTTCTGGTCGAAATTTTTCCTCCCGAAGTAGCACGGTAAAGACTGCCATTGACCACAAACCACCCGGTCGTGGCCGTACCCTCCGCGCTCACGTAGTAGGTCTTGCCATTGATCGTGAGAAATCGTGACTTTTTCCTTGTCTTAAGCCGGCCCTTCACGCCAAACACGTAAACCGTGTCACCAATTTTATATCCGCCGACAGCGGCTTTTCCGCTGCTTTTAAAGTAATACCGGTAACCGTCAATCGTCTTCCATTTGTTTTTCAGCTTCGTCCCATCTTTTTTATAATAGTAGTAATAATTGCCTACCTTAACCAGTCCCCTCTTCGTTGTCGAAGAAGACGACGTCATAGCCGGTTCATCCAAATCACTCTCTTCTGATGCATAAGAATGCGGCGCGACAGCCAGGCTGATCAGAAAAAACAGACACAGAACCGCAGCGGGAACAGCAGCAAACCATTTCTTTCTCTTCATTTCTTTTCTCCTTCCGTTCTTTTTCCTGCCATTATAATGGAAAAAATCCTTTCGTGCAAGAAAGATTGAGGAATCCTTTTAGCAAAAACGCAACAAAGCATCCGTAAACTTTACGTCTTTTTTAGATAAAACACAAAAAAGCAATATTGACAAGCGGTTTGTTCTATGCTAGGTTTGAAACTGACAAAAAGCGATCCCTTTCGCCTCGCCTGTAAGCCATCGAAAGCTTTGACGAAACAGACGCGCGGCGCCAGGCGATCAGCTCTGTCAGAAAAAGGAGGAAAGGAACATGAAACTGGGAAAGAAGGAAGCAAAGAAACTGCTTGCCGGCGTGCTCTCAATGAGCATGGTTTTTTCTCTGTCCGCGACCGCATGGGCGGAGGAAGAGACGGAGACAGAAGAGATCATCCCCTACGTGGTTGAGGGCGATTACTCCGGTGAAACCATCATTCTGCACAGCAATGACGTACACGGCAGCATCACCGGTTACGCTGCGATGACTGCGTTGAAGGCGGATTATGAAGCGGCTGGCGCCGAAGTCATTATGGTAGACGCCGGTGATTTCATTCAGGGGACTACCTACGTCAGCACCTCACAGGGCGCGACCGCGGTAGAACTGATGAACATCGCAGGCTACGATGTCGTAACCCTCGGCAACCATGAATTCGACTACGGTTATGAAAATCTGGTCACCATCCTGGAAGACGCAGAATTCGCCGTTGTCAATACCAACATTCTCTATAATGACGAAGCAGCTTTTGATGGCAGCACCGTTATCACCACCGAGGGTGGACTGACGATCGGTTTCTTCGGCGTAGAGACGCCGGAAACCGCGACCAAGGTACATCCGGCCAAGATTCAGGGTGTGACCTTCCTGGCAGAGGATGAAATGTACGCCGCAGCTCAGGCAGAGGTAGACGCACTTACCGAAGAAGGCTGCGACCTGATCATCGGCCTGGTTCATCTAGGCGTAGACGGAGAAAGCGAGCCGAACCGCTCCGTAGACCTGTGGGCGAACATCTCCGGCGTAGATTTCCTGATTGATGGCCACTCTCACACCGTTATGACCGAAGGTGAAGACGGACAGCCGATCCAGTCGACCGGTACCGCATTTGAAAACATCGGTGTCATCGAAATCAGCGCAGACGGCGAGATCGTGGACAACTATCTGGTACAGACCGCTGCATACGCCGGATCGGACGACACGGTAGCCGCGGCAGCACAGGAAATCATCGATGAAATTGAAGAAATTTATGGCGAAGTATTCGCGACCACCGAAGTACTGCTGAACGGCGAGCGTGAGCCGGGCGTACGTACCGAAGAGACCAACCTGGGTGACCTGATCACAGACGCAATGCTCTGGTATGTGACAAAGGATGGCGTAGACACCCTCGGAATCGCGGAAGAAAACATCGTAGCGATCACAAACGGCGGCGGCATCCGCGCGACGATTGAAGCAGGCGACATCACGATGAACGACATCAACACCGTCCTTCCGTTCGGCAACACGGTAGCCGTTGTATACGTGACCGGCGAAGTTCTCCTGGAATCCCTGGAAGCCTCCACCTATAGCACACCGGAAGCGATCGGCGCATTCCCGCAGACTTCCGGCATCGAATTTACCATCGACACGACCGTAGCCTACGACGAGGGTGAACAATATGAAGGCTCTACCTACTACGGACCGGCTTCGATCCAGCGTGTCACCATCACTTCCATCAACGGACAGGAATTCGATCCGGAAGCCACCTATGCAGTAGTAACCAACGACTTCCTGGCAGCAGGCGGCGACACCTATTACGCATTCTCCGTATCCGAAGTCATGGACACCGGCGCACCGATGGATGAAGCAGTCATCGCTTACATCGAGGAAGAACTCGGCGGCGTGATCACGGCAGACGCCTACGGCGAAGCCCGTGGTGACATCACCATCATCGCAGACGAAACCGAAGCTGTGGAAGAAGAGACACTGGAACCGGCAGCTTAAAATCAGCGGACATGTGCATCAGAAACCATATGGAAAGAGGGGCGGTAACGCCCCTCTTTTTCGAAACATTCATCAACCAAGCTCCACTTTGCAATAGCAGGTCTTGTTTTATTTACTATAACCAGTCCTTCTTCCCTTATATCGTATCCCTTATTATGATTGTAGTTGCTGAGGAGTACAATTACTTTTTTCAATTATTCCTGACTGTTCAATACCCACTGCTCTGCCCAACCGTCAATAAACGCAGATACCACAGCATCCCACTCGACACTGCTGTCAGAGTAAGCGGCTAATACTGATATAAACTCTGCGCTCCATTCCTCAGCGTTTGGAATCGCGCAAAAACTCCAGGCTACGGATGTTTTGCCCGCCTCTTCGTAAGCTTTTGCTATCTGCGTAAGTTTATTTCCAGATTCATAGTCTTCGAATGTATCAAACGGAGTCGTCAGGTTCATCGTGTACGACAGAGAAGCGCGCCCTTCATCAGAAGTGATCACCCATTCAAGAAAGGCAAGCGATGCTGAAATGTCTTCCTCTGACGCCTGGCTGTTTACTGCCCAATAGTTTTCGCTGCCAACCGCCAGGCCTTCGTTTTCATCATCTACACCAAAATAAATCGGTATCATACTGATGTCATCAGCTGTCACCTGATAACCGTTTTCCTCACTGATCAGTTCGGTATATTCCCAGTCGCCATTCTGATAGAATACCGCCTTACCCATGCCAAATTCGTCTCTGGCATTCCATTCACCAGAGGTCAGCGTCGCCGCGTCTGCACCTGTGTAGGTAATATACATATCCCAGATTTGCTTGAACTGATCCAGGTAGGTGCCATTGATCTCTGCCTCCCCGCTAAGCAAGTCAGCACCGTCATCCAGAAACTCATAATAGAGGGCAAGCCCGGCAAGCTGCCCGGAAAATCTCCAGGAAGAATCCGAATCCAGGCCTGCACTTGTGAAGGCTCCGGTCAGTTCAAAATCCGTACCTGCATTCGCGAGAGCTTCATTGATCTCATCCAGACGGTCTGTAATATCGCCTGCTACATCTACCAGCGTTTCCAGGCTATTTATTTCCTCTGCTGAAGTGATGAGTGCTCCATCCATTTCGCAATAGAGATTCAGGATTGTCTGATTGTAAATAATACCGTAGCATTCATAGCAGTAGGCGACGCCTGCAATTTTGTTATTGTATTCAATCGAAAAAGAATGGTCGCTCAAATGCTCATAAATCGCACTTTCCGTTAAATCATATGTATAATTATCCCACGTGGCCGCATCAGAAGAATTGTTGATCACATAAATTGTCGGAGCACCAGCATCTGCCATTTCCGACTGGAGTGTCAGATCATACTCCCCGTCCTCCGGCGTTACAACCGTTACTTCTATGCCCGTCTGTTCCGTATAAGACGCCGCAAGCGCTTGCCAGGCCACGTCTGTCTCCGGTCTGTCATTCAGCATATACACACTGCCAGTATTCGCTTCCTCTGCATAAACCGGAACGACAGCACACATAACTGTCATCGCTCCCACTATCAGAGCCGTAAGATTTTTTTCCTGTTCTTCATCCTGTAACCATTCCTTTCAAGATGCTTCTCTATGCTACTGAAAAATCGTAACTGTTCACGATGGGACTTTTTCCTGTAAAATATACGTTTTCATACGTACCTCGCAGCGAGTGCGAGGTACTGTCCTGAATAGTTACGAAAAATCAACTATTTAACAGTCATAGTAGCCACGTCGCTCTGTGTGCTATTTCCATCCGCATC
>JAJBUL010000216.1 GCA_020860365.1 Clostridiales bacterium
TATCAACCACCTTTCTCGGAATTCCCTATATTTGTATTATACAGGAAGCTTTCTTGTTTGTATTTGTGCTCTATATGAGCATTGGCGGCTGCCGGATGTCCGTGCATCAGGCGCAGGCGGCATATTTGCCTTTCTGTTGCGCCTGTGCGCATAATTATATCATTCCGATTTTAATGTGTCCACAGAAGATATTGGAAATTGTTATTTTTTAAGAAAAAGTTTTGCTCTTTTCTGGCGGAATTTGCGGTAAAAACCGCTTGAATTAATAATTCCCGGAGTGTACAATTGGTAACTGTCCACACTTGTAAAAGCTGGAATAACATAAATTTGGCAATGAGACGGATGCTGGAGAATATACACTATGAATTATACAGAAGCAGTGGCTTACATAGAAAGTACCCCGAAATTTACAAAGAAAAACAGGCCGGAGAACACGCGTGAGTTAATTAGCCGGATCGGACGGCCAGAAAGAAAGATGAAAGTCATTCACGTGGCAGGGACAAATGGAAAAGGCAGTGTCTGTGCGTTTTTGTCGTCCATCCTGACGGAGGCGGGACATCACACAGGACTGTTTACCTCACCCCATCTGGTAGAGATTACGGAACGATTCGAAATCGATGGAACGCCGGTCTCTCACGAGGAGTTTGCCTGTGCGTTTACGCGGGTGAAGCAGGCGATAGATGAGATGGTCGCAGACGGCTTTGCGCATCCGGCATATTTTGAAACGCTGTTTGCGGTCGGCCTGCTGATTTTTGAGGAAAAAGAGGTCGAGTACCTGGTTCTGGAAACGGGGCTGGGCGGGCGGCTGGATGCGACGAATCTGGTGGAGCGACCGATTGCCTGTGTGATCACGAGTATTAGCCTGGATCATATGGAGTACCTGGGCGATACGGTGGCAAAGATCGCGGGCGAAAAAGCGGGGATTATCAAAGAAGGCGTTCCTGTGGTCTATGACGGGCGAGATCCGGAAGCGGCGGCTGTGATTGCCGCGCAGGCGGAGAAAATGCACGCGATGGCGTATCGATACGACGCTTCAATGTGCCAAATACTGGGAAAAACCGATAAAAGCATTGATTTTCTGCTGGATTCCGGTTATGATGAAAAAATGAATGTGACTGTTCCATATCTGGCGCCCTATCAGGTGGTCAACAGCTCACTGGCACTGATTGCCCTGCGTGTCATCGACCCGGGGCGTGCGATCAGCACGGCACAGGCGGTGGCCGGGATTGCCCGGACGCGTTGGCCTGGACGGATGGAGACGGTAATGCCGGGGGTGGTGCTCGATGGTGCGCATAACGCGGACGGGGTCAAAGAGTTCATCCGTACAATTCAGGGAATACCGGGGAAGTTGTCTCTTTTGTTTTCCGCGGTAGCCGATAAAGAGTACGAAAGAATGATTCAGGAAATCTGCGAGGATGTGCGTCTTTCTTCTGTGGTAGTGACACAGGTGGGAGGCTCGCGTATTGTGCCTGCGGATGAGCTGGCAGGGGTCTTTCGGAAGTACACATCCGTGCCGGTTACGGCCAAAGCGAATGTGCGGGAAGCGTTTGAGACGGCGCTTGCGCAGCGGGGAGACGGGATGCTGTTCTGTGCCGGATCACTGTACCTGGTGGGAGAGTTGAAGGCCCTCCTGGCGGAACGATAAAGCCTGCGGGAACATTTGTATAAGGGGAATACATGGCAGGCAAAGGAGAGTACATATGATTAATTATGAGGAAGAGCTGAAAAAATTTCATACCAGCATGGATGTTAATGAGGCGGAGGATGCGATTTACAGCCGGGATCTGACGGACATGAGTGATATTCTGAAAGAGATGCTAAGGGAAGAGAAGAAGAACAGAAAGCAGGGCAGCCGATGAAATGTATTTATTGTAATACTCCTCTCGGTGCGACTGACTACTGTACGGGCTGTGGGGCTGATGTCACGATACTGAAGCGGATTGTCCGCATTTCCAACCTGCTATATAATGAAGGGCTGGAGAAGGCGCGCATCAGGGATATGGAAGGAGCGATCACTTGCCTGAAGCGCAGCCTGAAATTCAGCAAAGAGAATACGGATGCCCGTAATCTGCTGGGTTTGTGCTATTACGAGACGGGCGAGGCGGTTTCTGCACTCTGCGAGTGGGTGATTAGCAAAAATCTCCAGGCGGAGGACAACCTTGCTGATTTTTATATTGACCAGCTGCAGAATAATAAAAACCGGCTGGACACCATCAACCAGACGATCCGCAAATACAATCAGTCTGTTTTGTACTGCTGGGAAGATAATGAAGACATGGCGATCATTCAGCTGAAAAAGGTCATCAGCCATAACCCGAAGCTGGTGAAGGCCTATCAGCTGCTGGCGTTATTGTATATGAAGCGGCAGGAATATGAGCGATCGAGAAGGCTGTTGAAAAAAGCAGTTCAGATTGACGCGACGAATACGACTACGCTGCGTTATCTTCAGGAGATAGAGAATGCGACCGGCAAAAGCACCGGCCTGAGCCGACGTCATAAAAAATACGAGCGAGAGACAGAAGACGGCGAAGAGCAGGTGTCTGGTACGTTGCGCTATTTAAGTGGGAATGAGATGATCATTCAGCCGACTACATTTCGCGACAGCTCGACGATTGCGACCTTTATCAATATTACGCTGGGAATTCTGCTGGGAGGCGCGATTGTCTGGTTCCTTGTTGTACCGGCGAACCGTCAGTCTGTCAATGACTCCGCGAATAAGCAGGTGACCGAAGCGAACACGAAGCTGGCTGCTGTTCAGGTACAGATGGAAGAACTACAGGAAGAAATTGAGGGCTATGAGGATCAGATTTCAGACGCTGAGGATGAACGCGACGCGGCGCTTGCAAAAGCAGACAGTTATGATGAACTGCTTGCGGTCGCCAATCTTTACGTCAGCGGGGATGAATCCAGCGCCGCAGACCAGATTCTGACGCTGAACGCAGACGATTACGAGGACAATGCGCTGGCTCTGTACGAGAGCATTCGCAGCGCGGTATCCGCGAGTCTGTTTACGGAGTATTACAATGCGGGTACGACCGCCTATGTACAGAAAGATTATCAGACGGCAGCCGATAACCTTGCTCTGGCGGTAGAGGCCGATCCGGATCGAGAGCAGTCGAATCATTATAATGCACTGCTTTATTTAGGCATGGCGTATTATTATCTGGGTGATCGGGACAGCGCGGACGAGATATTTAATCAGATTGTGGAATACTATCCGGAAAATGCTTCGGTGGTATCGGGGTATATTTCGTCTTCTTCGTCTTCCAGTGACGGCACGAGTACGAATACGCTGGATTTAAGCGGATTGGGAGACGCGGCCACCGATGTTACTGCCGAGACCGATGCAAGTACGACGGATACAACAGCTACCGATACGGGAAGCTCGACCGGCGCTGATACCGGCGAGGATATCGTTATCTATGATAGTGGTAGTACAACCACATCCGGTGAGGTCGTCTGGACAGATCCGACCACCGGTCTCCAGTATGATGCGAACGGAAATGTGATAAACTAGTTTCGCTGTTTAAAGCAGGAGAACAGATCGGGCGGACTTATCTGGCAGAGGCTGCATTTGACAGTAAATACAAAAGAGAACCCCGGGGGTATGGGAGAGCGCGAATGTGCTCTCCTTTTTGATTATGTTGTCAATCGCAGATTGGCGACACAGACCGGGCCATTTCGCGAAGCGAAATTATAAATGGCCCCGGTTGTGGAATGGAGGTGTATTATTTTGGATTCTGTATTTACGATCGCGGGTACGATCATGCGCATTCATTTGCCGACGGAAGTTGACCATCATGTATCGGAACAGCTCTGCGGCCAGATTGACCGGCTTGTACAGAGGAAGCATATTCGCTGTATTCTGTTTGATTTTGCGAATACGACTTTTATGGACAGCGCGGGTGCGGGTATGCTGATTGGTCGCTATAAAACCATGCGGTTTATGGGGGGAAATGTGATGGCGGTTAATGTCAGCCGACGTATGGAGCGGATATTGGCTCTGGCAGGAATTGATAAGATTATGGATATTTATGAAACGGCGCCATCGGGATTATAGGGGGAAAAACACAATGCATCAAAATGAAATGAAACTGGAATTTGACAGCTGCTCCTGCAATGAGAGCTTTGCGCGGGTAACGGTCGCGGCTTTTATGACACAACTGAATCCTACGCTTGAAGAAGTGTCGGATGTCAAGACTGCGGTATCTGAAGCGGTGACGAATTCGATTATTCATGCATATGGGAAATCCTGGAAAAGAACGCAGATAAATAATGGCTTTCGGGAAGAGCATCCGAATTCTGTCGGTGACACAGACAGGAAGCTTCTGCCAGCAACGGAAACGGAGGAGAAGAAGGGTGGAGGCTCTCTGGCATTCATAGAAGAAAAATGTGTGAAAAAAGAAGAGAAAATAGAGATTCTCTGCCGTATTTTTGAAAACGTATTGGAAGTAGAGGTGCGTGACACTGGCTGCGGCATTGCAGATGTGAAGCGTGCGATGGAACCGATGTTTACAACAAGGGCAGAATGTGACCGTGCAGGTATGGGTTTTTCTTTCATGGAGGCGTTTATGGATACACTGGAGGTGGAATCGGAGCTGGGAAAGGGAACGACGGTGCGTATGAGCAAGCGGATTGCGCGGGAAAATGCGCAGTATACAGATGGCATTTATGCACATATGGAGGGGCGTGAACGGGTTATGAGTGTTGTGGATCGAAATACTGCGACAATGATTGGCCGGGAACCTGTGAATAACGCCCGTTTTCCGAGCGATGGATGCCCGGAAAAAAATCGACAGAAAGGCGGAGCGTGGACGGATGGAGCACACCCTTGCGTTGATTGAGAAAGTACACGGAGGGGATAAGGAAGCCAGAGAACAGCTGGCGGAAGAAAATATGGGGCTGGTTTTTGCTGCTGCGCGCCGTTTTCTCGGACGAAATTGTGAGTATGAAGATCTCGTGCAGATTGGCTGCATTGGTTTATTAAAAGCAATTGATCATTTTGATTTGTCCTTTGAGGTGCGGTTTTCTACCTACGCGGTGCCGATGATTGTCGGTGAGATTCGTCGCTTCCTGCGCGACGATGGCCTGATCCGGGTGAGCCGTTTGCTCAAAGAATCTGCTGCCAAAGCCTGGCAGGCCAGGGACGCGCTGGAAAAACAGACAGGAACCGAGCCGACGCTGAATGAAATCGCATCTAAAGCGGGCATCCCTCCGGAAGAGCTGGTGCTGGCGATGGATGCGGCGGCTGACGTTCAGTCTTTGAGCCAGACCATTTATCAGGGGGATGGGACACCGGTGCTGCTCGGCGACCATCTTCCTGATGAAAAGGATTATAACGAAGCTCTGCTCAACCGCATGCTTCTGACACAGCTTTTGCAGATGCTGGAGCCGGATGAGGAAAAGCTCATCCGGATGCGTTATTTTGATGAAATGACCCAGGTGCAGGTCGCCGCGGCGCTTGACATGACCCAGGTGCAGGTCTCCCGGGCGGAGAAACGGATATTGCGGCGGATGCGGGAAGCGGGGACGTAGCCGAAAGTACGGTTATTTCCATGAAACACGGACGAAAGCAAAAGATGGATACCACGAGAACCAAAAGCCGTACGATTGCGCGAGGGAGTGTTATGATTGGCAATCGGAGCCTTAAGCTTCTTGCGAAATAGATAGATATGGATGAATAATGGATGAAAAGTGGATAAAAATTGGATAAAAACACTTGACATGCAGATGCTTTTGTTTTATTATTGCAAGTAGAGAGGCCGTTCAGAATCATTATGTAAGAAGGTGTTGCAGAATAAGCGGCTACAGGTCTGAGTGGTTACGAAACAGGTGAGGAACGGAAAAGGCGGTTTTATTATGACGATAGAAGAAATGAGAGAAAAAAAGAAGGAATTCGGCTATTCCTATGAACAGATCGCCGATTTGGCAGGTCTTCCGGTTGGGACGGTTCAGAAGGTTCTGGGCGGTATTACGAAATCACCCCGTTACGCTACTGTACAGGCGCTGCAGAAAGTGTTTGAGGGAAAAAGCGGGCGGAAGCCCATGCCGCAGGGAACTGTCTGGACGGCGTTTCCTTTGAAAGATCCGCAGGCTGACAGAGTAAGTGAAACGTCAGCTTCGGGTTATGGATACGATTATGATAAGAAAACACATGTAGACGATATGGTTTCAGAGGCTTTGTCAGAATATGCGGTTACAAAGCGTCAGGGAGAGTATACGCTGGAGGATTATCTGGCTTTGCCGGAAGACCGCCGATTTGAGTTGATCGATGGTGTGATTTATGATATGGCGTCTTCGACGCTGATCCATCAGGCAGTGTGCGGGAGATTGCTGCGTTATTTTGATAATTATATTATTGAAAATCATGGTTCCTGTATGGCTTTTACCTCGCCGGTAGATGTGCAGCTGGACTGTGACGACCGGACAATTGTAGAGCCGGATGTGCTTATCGTCTGTGACCCGTCGAAGCTGCACCGGGAGCGTGTTTACGGCGCACCGGATCTCGTGGTGGAGGTACTTTCTCCCTCTACGTCAAAGAAAGACCGCAGCCTGAAGCTGACCAAATACAGAAGAGCTGGGGTACGGGAGTACTGGATCGTAGACCCGGATCAGAAGCGCGTGTTCGTCTACGAGTTTGAAAAGGGAGATTCCTATGTGATTTACAGTTTTGAAGATTCCGTGCCGGTGGGGATCTATGATGGGAAATGTAAGGTTGATTTTGCACAGATATATGAGGAAATTCGAATTTTATATGACAGGTAATCCTTTCCTGAAAACCGATTTCCAGCTTGTGATCAGGTTGCCTGTTTTTGAAATAAGTCGGCTGCAATTGGCTGGAAGAAGAGATTGTGAAAGTGGAAAAGGTAAGATACTTATGGAAGAAAAAGGAAGAAAAGGCACATACGTGTATTCAGAAAATAATGGCGAAGCATCTATGGTGAGGGAAGCGGCGGCAGAATATAAGGCAGTAAAACGACAGGGAGACTATTCACTGGAAGATTATTTTGCTTTGCCGGAATGGCGGAGAGCAGAGTTGATCGATGGCGTGATCTATGATATGGCTTCTCCGACCTACATTCATCAGGCGATCGGAGACAGCCTTCAGGCACTGTTTAACGCTTATATACGGGAGAATCACGGCACATGCAGAGCCTTTACCGCACCGATGGATGTGCAGCTGGACTGTGATGATAAGACCATGATACAGCCAGATGTGCTGATTATCTGCGATTATGGGAAGCTGCGAAGCGGACGCGTCTTTGGTGCTCCTGATCTGGTGGTGGAGATATTGTCACCCGCTACATCCAAAAAGGATCGCAGCATGAAACTGACCAAGTACAAAAGAGCCGGGGTACGGGAATACTGGATCGTAGACCCGGATCAGAAGACGGTGTTTGTCTACGATTTTGAAAAAGGGGATTCCTACGAGATATATACTTTTGCAGATTCTGTACCGGTGGGGATCTATGATGGAAAATGCCGGATTGATTTCAGACAGATTTACGATGAAATTCATTTCCTGTATGATACGATGTAAGGATTTGTCATAAAGTCGCTTCGTGGACCTGTTTTGAATAGTTGCGAATAATCTTCTTATATTCCTATAGAAGAAAAACGCTCAGACGGAAATTTCATAATTTCCCGCATCTCCTCATAAGATAGCTTATCGGAAAACGCACAGGCGAATTCCGGGAGCTGTGAGAGGGAGGACGGGGTATGAATGACAGATCTTTGCGGGTATTGGAGCAGTATGAACTGGAACTCATCAGTACGAGGAGGGGACGTGGCTCCTGGATTTTTGAGACGTCTCAGGGATTAAGGATTTTGAGCGATTATTCCGGCTCGGAGAATCGGGCTCTGTTTCAGAATTGTGTGATGGACAGGGTTCGGGAGGGCGGATACGCGAATGTAGACAGAATTCTTCCGAATAAGGAAGGGCTTCTGGTCTCAAAAGACTGGGAGGAGCATCGCTATGTGGTAAAAGAATGGTATACCGGCCATGAGTGCGATACATCAAACGAGGTAGAGATTCTGGCTGCGGTTCAGAATCTGGCGCGCCTGCATCGGCTGATGCGGTTGAAAGAAGATTCGGTTTATCCGGAGATTTCCATTGCAGAAGCCAGCGATGACCGGAAGAAAAAGAGCGATAAGACAGAGATGATAGCAGACTCAGACGTTGGGATGGCGAATGGAGAAGATGCCAGTGGTACGACAGTAGAGATGACTCCAGCGGATGAGATGGCGAATACAGAAGGAGAATCTCCTTCAGTTCGCGTGCCATCTATAGAAATTTTTCGAAGAAATTATACGGCGCAGCCGCCTCTTATGGAGCTTCATGCCTGGAATGCACAGCTTCGCAAGATTCGTTCTTTCGTACGCACGCGCCCGAGAAAAAGTGCATTTGAACGGTCATTTCTGGAATGCTTTGAGCGGTATTTTGCTGAGGCGCTGGAGGCGGAGCGCCAGCTTACGGATATTTCGGAACGTCTGGAAGCTTTGCGCACGGCTCAAAGTGGTATGGTATGCCATGGCGATTACAGCCACCATCATATTCTAATGCGAGGATATGAAGTTGCCACAACGAACTTTGACAATTGCCGGTTTGATTTTCAGGTAAACGATTTATATCATTTCATGCGAAAAATACTGGAAAAACATGACTGGAATACGCGTCTGGGAATGCGGATGGTGGAGACTTATGACCGGATCCGGACATTGTCTGGTGTTGAGCGGCGCCTGCTGTTCGTGCGAATGCTGTATCCGGAGAAGTTCCGCAAGCTCGCAGCCAGCTATTATAGCAGCAATAAGGCCTGGATATCCCGCCAGTATATGGAGAAGCTGGAAAAAATAAACCGCCAGGAGATGGCGAGGCAGGCATTTATGAAGCGGTTGTAAAAGGGATATGGAATATCAGCCGGTATGTGAAAAACAGCCTGAAAAACAATTAGAAAGACTTTGAAACCGATTGACAAAACGATTTTTATTTATTATAGTAAACGGCAGGCAGCGAAGCTGAGCAGCTACAACAGCATAGGATAAAAATCGCTTGAAAGCAGGTAAAAAGAAACTTGTGCGTAGAAGAAGATTAGTAATCCAAAAGCGCCATTCAGAGAGAGATCGGCTGGTGTAAGGTCTTTGGCAGCGTGGGTGAACCGGCTTCGGAGCATCCGTGAGAAATCGCGGCGTATCCCGGCGTTAGCGGGAAAAGAGGTGAGCGGCGCATTTGCCGTTAAGAAGGGTGGTACCGCCGGTATTCCGGTCCCTGAATGGGATTGAGAAACCGGCGTTTTTTCTTTCTTATGGGTACAGGCAGGAAAATCTGAGACTGGCATTCCGTTTTATAAGAAAGATTGCGGTAACGAGGAAGAATTGAGTTGTTACAGTTTGTGAAGGAAGGAGAACGATTATGGCAAAGGAAAAGAAACTGGTGGAGT
Source organism: Clostridiales bacterium (assembly GCA_020860365.1). Lineage (GTDB taxonomy): Bacteria > Bacillota > Clostridia > Lachnospirales > Lachnospiraceae > Choladousia. Next base: position 9,438 of record JAJBUL010000216.1, read on the forward strand.
CCATTACCTCGATGGAAGAGGACTTCGCGCAATGGTACACGGATGTGGTGAAGAAAGCGGAGCTGACGGACTATACGAGCGTGAAGGGCTGTATGGTAATCAAGCCCGCAGGCTACGCGATCTGGGAGAATATTCAGCATGAGCTGGATCGGCGCTTTAAGGAAGTCGGCGTGGAGAATGTGTATCTGCCGATGTTTATTCCGGAGAGCCTGCTGCAGAAGGAAAAGGATCATGTGGAAGGTTTCGCGCCGGAGGTGGCATGGGTAACGCACGGCGGGCTGGAGCCGCTGCAAGAGCGTATGTGTGTGCGGCCGACTTCGGAGACGCTGTTCTGCGATTTTTATAAGAATGATATTCATTCCTACCGCGACCTACCGAAGGTGTACAACCAGTGGTGTTCCGTGGTGCGCTGGGAGAAGACGACCCGGCCGTTCCTGCGTTCGAGGGAGTTTTTGTGGCAGGAAGGCCATACGGCGCACGCGACAGCGGAGGAGGCAGAGGCGCGCACGATTCAGATGTTGAATGTGTACGCGGATTTTTGCGAGGAGGTTCTGGCGATTCCGGTCATCAAAGGCCGCAAGACGGACAAAGAAAAATTCGCCGGCGCGGAGGCAACCTACACCATCGAGGCTTTGATGCACGACGGCAAAGCGCTGCAGTCAGGCACGAGCCATAATTTTGGCGACGGGTTTGCGAAGGCTTTTGAAATTCAGTACGCGGATAAGGACAATACGCTGAAGTATGTACATCAGACCTCCTGGGGTATGACGACGCGTATGATTGGCGCGATTATCATGGTGCACGGAGACAACAGTGGCCTGGTACTTCCGCCGCGCATCGCGCCGACGCAGGTGATAGTGATTCCGATTCGCCAGCAGCAGGAGGGCGTTCTGGATAAAGCGAATGAGGTGAAAGCAGCGCTGGCCGCGAGCGGTCTGCGCGTGAAGCTGGACGATTCGGAGAAGAGTCCGGGTTGGAAATTCTCGGAGCAGGAGATGCGCGGCATCCCGGTGCGTGTGGAATTAGGGCCGAAGGACATCGAAGCGGGCAACGCCGTGATCGTTCGCCGCGACACGAGAGAAAAGATTACCTGTGCGATTGACACGCTTCCGGAGAAAATCGCAGAAGTGCTCGATACCATGCAGAAGGATATGCTGGAGCGGGCGCGGGTACATCGAGATACGCATACCTATACGGCTACGACCAAAGAAGAATTTAAGCAGATTGCGGACGAAAAACCAGGCTTTATCAAGGCCATGTGGTGCGGCTGCCAGGAATGCGAGGACGCGATTAAGGATGAGATCGGTGTAACCTCCCGCTGCATGCCGTTTGAACAGGAAAAACTGGCGGATACCTGTATCTGGTGTGGCAAGCCTGCAAAGCACATGGTCTACTGGGGAAAAGCTTATTAAAATTGTCGTAATTATTCAGAACAGCAGGCCGCAGATATATGCCGCTAACGCGTCATATTCTCCGCTTCGCTCCGGTCGGTGCTAAACGGTCCTGCGTGCCAGTGGCACGCGTTAAGGACGGACCGAAACGAAGTGTAGACGCCACTGACGCTCAGCACCTGTCTTTTCATTTTGATGCTGTTCTGAACTGTGTCCAAAATGGTAAGTCTTTCCTGCGCGGACAAATGTTTTCACAAAAAATGCATTTTTTCTTGACAAATACATTTGAAAACAGTATAGTTCACTGTATCAGGGTTTTTCGGGCGTGTTATATTTGCAAGGACGCACCGGATGTTCCCGAATAATTAAGAGGAGGTACTTATTATGAAATTCAAGAAAGCACTTAGCCTGGCTCTCTGTGGAGCAATGGTAGCTGGCTGTTTCGGCACAGTGGCATCTGCTGATGAGGAACTGACCTGGAAGATCGGCGGCATCGGACCGATCACCGGCGCGGCATCCGCGTATGGTTCAGCGGCAATGAACGGGGCACAGATTGCTGTTGACGAGATCAACGCGGCAGGCGGCATCAATGGTTATCAGATTGAGTTCAACGCACAGGATGATGAGCATGACTCAGAGAAGTCTGTTAACGCGTACAACACCCTGAAGGACTGGGGTATGCAGGCTCTGGTCGGCACTGTTACGACAGCTCCCTGCCTGGCGGTTGCTCCGCTTGCGGCAGAGGATAACATGTTCATGATCACTCCGTCTGCATCCGCAGAAGAGTGCATCACCTATGGCACCAATGAATTCCGTATGTGCTTTACAGATCCGGCACAGGGTACTGCTTCCGCACAGTATATCGGAGAGAACCTGGATGTGACAAAGGTCGGCGTGATTTATGACAGCTCCGACGTATATTCATCCGGTATCTACGCTACCTTCCGTACAGAAGCTGAGAATCAGGACTTCGAGATCGTAGCGGCTGAGGCGTTTACATCGGATAGCAAGACTGATTTTTCCGCACAGCTTCAGGCGATGATTGACGCGGGAGCAGAGCTTGTATTCCTTCCGTTCTATTACAATGAGGCTTCTATCGTATTTACACAGGCTGCGGCTCTGGATTATAGCCCGCTGTGGTTTGGTGTAGATGGTATGGATGGTATCCTTTCTGTGGAAGGCTTTGACCTGTCTCTGGCTGAGGGTGTTATGCTTCTGACTCCGTTCTCCGCAGATGCTGAGGACGAGCTGACCCAGACCTTCGTAGCGACCTATCAGGATCTCTATGGTGAGATTCCGAACCAGTTCGCGGCAGATGGTTATGACTGTGTATACGCGATTGCGACTGCTCTTGCGACCACAGACCTGGATCCGAGCGCAGATGCTTCTACGATCAGCGACGCGCTGCAGGCAGCGATGCTTGAGATCTCCATGGGCGGCCTGACCGGCAGCGGCATGACCTGGGATGAGGATGGCGAAGTGTCCAAGAGCCCGAAGGCAGTTGTAATCCAGGACGGCGTTTACGTAGGACTGTAATGATTTGGCATAATCGGATCCGCCTGGCGGATTTTGGTTCCAACTGAAAATGAAGTCATTTAGAAAAACTTAAAATGACCCGACAGGGGGTTGCAGCGGGCAGCCCCCTGTTTTCTGGTATGACCGGTCATTTTTACGAACAGGGAAAATAGAGGTGTCCCATGAGTTTTATTTCTTATCTGGTAAATGGTATCAGCCTCGGCAGTGTATATGCCATAATCGCGCTCGGCTATACGATGGTATATGGTATTGCAAAAATGCTGAATTTTGCGCACGGGGACGTGATTATGGTCGGCGGCTATGCAGCGTTCTCGATCATGATGTACTATGGCGGCAGCCCGCTGATGGCGGTGCTGGTAGCTATTGTGGTATGTACAGTGCTGGGAATTGCGATTGAGACGATCGCGTACCGGCCGCTTCTGGAGGCTGCGTCTCCACTGGCTGTTTTGATTACGGCGATCGGTGTCAGCTATTTTTTACAGAACATGGTGCTGCTTATTTTCGGCTCTACGCCAAAGAGTTTCCAGTCCGTGGTAACGCTGCCGAATGTAAAGCTGTTTGACGGTGCGTTGACCATATCCGGCACTACGATTGTGACAATCGCGAGCTGTATTATTATCATGGTAGTTCTGACTATATTTATCAACAAATCCAAACCAGGACAGGCGATGCTGGCGGTTTCTGAGGATAAAGGCGCCGCGCAGCTGATGGGAATCAATGTGAACGGCACGATTGCGCTGACATTCGCGATTGGCTCCGGTCTGGCTGCGATTGCGGGTGTGTTGCTTTGCTCCGCTTATCCGTCTCTGACTCCATATACAGGCTCCATGCCCGGCATTAAGGCATTTGTTGCAGCCGTCTTCGGCGGGATCGGTTCCATCCCGGGCGCGATGGTTGGCGGAATTCTGCTTGGCGTAATCGAGATTCTGGCGAAAGCGTATATTTCATCGCAGCTGTCGGACGCGATTGTGTTCGGAGTGTTGATTGTTGTGCTTCTGGTAAAGCCGACCGGACTGTTTGGCAAGAAGATTCAAGAGAAAGTATAGAGGCGCGTGCATGGAAATAGTAGAGAGAATGAAGAAAAAGAATTTCAAAAGCAACATGATCACTTATGCTATGGTGATTATTGCCTTTGCCATCATGCAGGTGTGGAAAACATCCGGAAATCTTTCCAGTCTGCTGACTGGTCTGCTGGTTCCGATCTGCGTTTATGTGGTGCTTGCGATATCACTGAATCTGGTGGTCGGTATTTCCGGCGAGCTGAGCCTGGGACATGCCGGATTTATGTGTGTCGGCGCGTTTGCGAGCGCTTTCTTCTCGAAATGTACCGTAGATGTTATCACGTTTGTGCCGCTGCGTTTTCTGCTGGCGGTTCTGATCGGGGCGGCGGTAGCCGCAGTCTTTGGCCTGTTGATTGGCATTCCGGTGCTGCGCCTGCGCGGTGATTATCTGGCGATTGTGACGCTGGCGTTTGGTGAAATTATCAAAAATGTCATTAATATTTTTTATATCGGACTCGACAGCAATGGGTTTCACGTCTCCACGCAGGACCAGTTTTCCCTGAATATGGAGGCGGACGGTCAGATCATCCTCGGAGGCCCGCAGGGAATCACGAACATTCCGAAATGTTCGACTTTTGTGGCCGGGGTGATTTTGATTCTGGTGGCGCTGTTTATTGTGCTGAACCTGATCAATTCCCGTGATGGCCGCGCGATTATGGCGATCCGGGACAACCGTATCGCGGCGGAGTCGATCGGTATTAGCATTACAAAGTATAAGCTGATGGCTTTTACCATCTCGGCGGCACTTGCCGGGGCGGCGGGAGCGCTCTATTCGCATAACCTGTCCACCCTGCAGGCATCGAAGTTTAATTTCAACACGTCGATTCTTGTGCTGGTGTTCGTGGTACTTGGCGGGATCGGGAACATGCGCGGCTCCATTATCGCGGCTGTGATTCTGACGGTGCTTCCGGAAATGCTGCGCTTCCTGTCTGACTATCGTATGCTGATTTACGCGATCGTATTGATTGTGATGATGATTTTCAACTGGGCGCCGAAGTCGCTTGAGTTGCGTGAGCGGTATCTGGGCCGCTTCTTCCACAAATCCGCGAAGGAGGGCGAATGATATGGCAGCAATGTTAGAGGTGAAAAATCTCGGAATCTCTTTCGGCGGACTGCGCGCGGTCAACGCGCTTGATCTTACCATTGAAAAGGGTGCGCTTTATGGGCTGATTGGCCCGAACGGAGCGGGCAAGACGACCGTTTTTAATTTGCTGACTGGCGTCTATAAGCCAAGTGAGGGCAGCGTACTTTTGGATGGAGAGAGTATTGTCGGGAAAAGCACTATAGATATTTGCAAATGCGGAATCGCCCGTACGTTCCAGAATATCCGTCTGTTCAAAGACTTGCCTGTGATTGACAATGTAAAAGCAGCGCTTCAGAATGAATATAAATATTCGCTGTTTTCCAGCATTTTCCATACTTCGACTTACCGAAAAGTGGAAAAAGAGATGGATGAGAAAGCATTGGAGCTGCTGAAAGTATTTGATCTGGACGGCGTAGCGGATTACAAGGCATCGAACCTTCCCTATGGCCGGCAGCGGAAGCTGGAGATTGCGCGTGCGCTGGCTACGGATCCGAAGCTGCTGCTTCTGGATGAACCGGCGGCCGGTATGAACCCGAACGAGACAAAGGAACTGATGGAGACCATTCATTTCGTGCGCGACCATTTCGGTGTGACCATTTTGCTGATTGAACACGATATGAAGCTTGTTGCAGGAATCTGCGAGGAACTGACGGTATTGAACTTTGGCGAAGTGCTCTCTCAGGGCAGGACGGCGACTGTACTGCGGGATCCGCAGGTTATCACAGCGTATCTGGGCGAGTGAGAAAAACGGTATTGTTTTGTTTGCGGATGCATAAAGACAAGGATTCCGGTTTGCCGGGTTAAAACGTTTTGTTCGAAGTCGGTTACACGGAAGGAAGGAGAAAAGCATAATGGCGATGCTTGAAGTAAAAGACCTGGAAGTGTTCTATGGCGTGATTCAGGCAATCAAGGGAGTTTCTTTCGAGGTCAATGAGGGAGAGATCATTGCTCTGATTGGGGCAAACGGTGCCGGAAAGACCACGATTCTGCACACGATAACAGGCCTGATTACGCCGAAAAAAGGCCATGTTATTTTTGAGGGGAAGGATATTACCAAAACTCCGGCACACAAGATCGTAAAAATGGGGATGGCGCACGTACCGGAGGGACGCCGGGTATTTTCCCAGCTGACTGTCTACCAGAATCTGAAGATGGGCGCCTATACCCGTTCTGATAAGAATGAAATCGAAGAAAGCCTTGGCAAAGTATATAAGAGGTTTCCACGTCTGGAGGAGCGCAAAAATCAGGTTGCCGGGACACTTTCCGGCGGCGAGCAGCAGATGCTCGCGATGGGGCGTGCGCTTATGTCAAATCCGCGCATCATTGTCATGGATGAGCCGTCGATGGGTCTGTCCCCGATCCTCGTCAATGAGATTTTTGACATCATCCAGAGCGTGAGTGCGAGCGGTACGACCGTGCTTCTGGTCGAGCAGAACGCGAAAAAGGCTCTCGGAATCGCCGACCGCGCTTATGTATTGGAGACTGGCAAAATCGTCCAGGAAGGCAGAACAACTGACCTGATGGACGATGAATCGATCAAAAAGGCCTATCTGGGCGAGTAAAAAAATTTTGCAACTATTTAAGACAGTACTTCACACTTGCTGCGAGGTACATATGAAATTTTATATTGCAGACATCTTTTCAGGCACTTTTCGGGGTGCCTTTTTTGTCCGACAGGAAAGTTCTCCGAACTTTCTTATTGGACAAAAACCCTCCGGGAGGATGCACATGCCGTGCTAGAGGAAGCTGTCTGCTTACGCAGACGCGCGGCAGCGCTGGGATCCCGCAAAGCGGGATTCATTTTACGCATGACGTGGATCTGACTTGAAATGGTTTTTAATGCTCTGGTAAAATTACACAAAATTAACTTGCTATATGCTGAAAAAAATGTTACACTAAAAGAAAAATAGAAAGTAAATAGATAAATAAGCGAGGATAATGCAGAAAAATCAGAAAATTTGATTTGGCTTGAGAGAGAAAGAGAGGTGCAGAGTATGGCTCAAAACATCGTCATAACAATCGCTCGTCAGTTTGGCAGTGGCGGAAAAACGGTTGGTCAGATGCTTGCAAAGGATCTGAGAATTAAATGCTATGATAAGGAAGTCCTTCGAATGGCTTCCGACGAGAGTGGGATCAATGAAGCTCTGTTTCAGGAGAAGGATGAGAAGCTGAAACGCGCCCCGCTCTTCGAAAAAACAAAGGGCGAGTATAAGGGGCGTCTGATCTCGCCGTCAAGTGAGGAATTTATCAGCGATCACAATCTGTTTAATTATCAGGCCAAGATCATCCGTGACCTGGCCGCTCAGGAATCCTGCGTCATCATTGGGCGCGCTGCGGACTATGTTCTCAAAGATTATGAGGGACTGGTCAGTGTTTTTGTCTATGCTCCGAAAGCCTATTGTGTCCGCCAGGCAATCGAACGCTGCGCCTGCCGCCCGGACGAAGCAGAAAAGTTTGTGGAAAAAACAGACAAAACCCGCAGTGACTTTTATAATTATTACACCGGAAACAAGTGGAACGATGCGAGGAACTACGACCTTTGCCTGAACAGTCAGCGCCTTGGATTTGACGGTGTGATGGCAGCGATCGAAGCCTATATTCGTATTCGATTCGGAAAACTCCCGAATGAGTAAATGGCTTTGGATTAATGGGAAAGAGAGTGAGAGCTTTTGACTGGATTAGGAGCTGAAGAACAGTTTGTTATACAAATTGGCAATAAAAATATATGTTTTTATACGTACCTCGCAGCGAATGCGAGGTACTGTCCTAAATAGCTACGAAATATCTTGGTTATATATCACCCCCGCGCCACGTACCCCGCTGCGGGGGTTCTGTGTGCCAGTGGCACGCGTTTAGGACCGACCGAAGCGGAGCGTAGACCGGAGAGAACGAGTAATGTATATCTTGAAACGGTCTGTGAGACAATAAAAAAGAGTATTGACAATTTTATTGCGATAAGATACTATAAGAATGTGTTTATGTGGATTAAATATTATTCCGAATCATATTTTCTGAAAGAGGAAACGGTTATTATATATAATCAGGATTCTCTCAATGCTTATGTTTAAAAGGCGTATATGTGAATTTACCAGTCTCTGATTTATATCCGTACGAAATGCGGAGGAGATCAGAGCAGAGGGTAAGTTCATGCTCACCACCGGGGAAGAACAGGTGGGAGATATGGCTGTCGAGTGGAAAAAATTAGAGCTGAACCAGAGTGAAGCAAAATCAACCGGGCGAAGTACTGTGTCAAATTTTTCAGAATGTGATGCAAATCGAGAACGAAAGAAAGCACCTGTCAGTGATTATCTGGTAGCGTGTGAAGAAGGTGAGCTGATTGAGTATCAAAAGCAGCTTCTTTTTGATGTGCTTGGTCCGATATTTTTTGGGAAAAAACAGGCAGGCAATCGGGAGGAGCTGGCACAGTTATTCTGTGCTCGCTATGGTATTGATGTGCAAAAGGATTTTTGCGAAGGAGATGAACATTTTGAGGAATTTCGGGAAGCGCAGGAAGCAATTGCGGAAGGACTATGCATTTATGGCGGGCAGATTGCGTTTGGAGACTGCGTACTTGCGGAGATAGCGGGAACTATCTGGGAGGATCTGGAAAAACAGGATAAACACAAATTCAGACGGATCAATACGATGCTGGAAGAGTGACACAGGTTTCTGTTTGCATAATCTGTGTTGACAGAAGAACATTGGAATACTATAATTAGAAAAGGATGGGATGGGCTTGAGAGTATCTGAATTGATCCGACAGTTAAAGTGTAACAATTGTTATTTTGTAGAACATGGTGCAGAGCATGATAAGTGGTTTAGCTGCAATACCGGTAAATATATTAGAATCCCAAGGCACCTGGGTAAAGAAATACCGACGGGTACTGTGGCTCGAATATTAAAAGATGCTGGCGTAAGAAAGGGAGGAAAAGAAAATGGCAAAATATAGGTATCCTGCGGTTTTTACTCCAGAAGAAGAAGGACGGTATTCCGTGAGCTTTCCAGACATTGACGGATGCTACACTTGTGGAGATAATCTGGAAGATGCTATTATGATGGCAGAAGATGTTTTAGCATATTGCCTTCATGATGAAGAAGATGTTAGCGGAGAAATTCCCAAGGCTTCCAAAGCAGAGGAAGTTGTGTTAAGGAAAAGAGAGTTTGTGAAATATATTACCTGTGACACCATCTGCTATAAGAGGATGCACGAGAAAGCGTTGGTTCTTTGAAAATAGTAGACACGCGATGGATCAGGCAGGGAGATAAAGCTTCCTGCCTGATACTTTTAAGAATGAAAAATGCGAAAATTTACAGCATTTCATACGGAGTAAGGATCGAATATTGTAATTACTTTTTTACAGACTATTACGGATTTGTTAACGTAATTTTTTAGGCTAATAGTCACAAACTAGTCACAATCAGGGATCTTGATTTTTTCAATTTCTGACCGCAGCTCTTCTACTGTTCTGTGCCCGTAAACGCCATTTGTGATATCGCTCCCAAAAGAATGCCCCAACATTCGTTTTCGATCTGATTCACTGACTTTGAATTTTTCGCAAAGACGGGAAAAAGTATGCCGACAATCGTGCGGTGTGTGACGAGCAATTCCCGTTGCCATTAAGATCTTATAGAAACCGCTTCGAATGGTATCGTTGGAAACCGTTACCAGACGTCCTCCATTTCTTTTCAGTCTGGCAACTACAAGTGATTGGATGGCACTGTGGATGGGAACAATTCGGTTTTTGCTTGCCGCAGTCTTTACGCCGCCCCTGAAATACCATTCTGTCGTGTTCACTTCCATCTTAGCGTAAGCCGATATTCGAAATCCAGAATAACACATGATCAGAGCCAGTTCTGCATTCGGATTTGTCTTATGCTGCCAGAGAATCGCCAGCTCCTCATCTGAAAACGGTACGCCATGCTCATCTTCTTCCGCATCCGGCAGGGTAAGATACTGCGCGTAATTCCGATTGCAGAGATCCCTGGGTTCGGCGAATTTGTACATTTGTTTTAATAGTGTCATGATGTTTTCAAGGCTGGCCTTTTTAAGCGGACAATCATCCAGGCATTTTTGCAGCTCGGCGAGCGTAATTTCCCGAAAAGGCCTGCTATGTAGTGCTGCGCAATTACGATAGGCGGTACGTGCACTGTAAGCAGATTGTTTTGAAAGCTTTTTTGCGGCTTTTTCTCCAAACTTCCAGGTATAAAAAAGATCATATACCTGTGAAAACGTCAGGATATCTTTCGATTCATTTTTTTCATTTCTATGTAGTTGTGCCGAAAAATCGGCTAATATCCGACTGCAGAATGTATCTAGATCCGATTCAGAAATATCCCGGTAGGATTTAAATTGTAACTCATCTCCCGGCTTGTATGTTCCAGCATGGTACGCATTTAACACAGCAAATCCCACATACCAGTCGTCAACATAGCATAACGCTGGAGGACGCAGGTATCGTCCCTGCGTATCCTTTTCTAAGGCTGGAGGATGAACCGCATAACAATTTCTCCGATTCTCTCCCAGATAGCGGATGCTTCCGTATCTGTTGGGAAGGCGGGGAAAGCGTTTTCTCTTTGGCATAAGATGGCTTCCTTTCTATAATATTCGTAGCCAAAAGTATATCACAAAAAGAGCATTTTTGCGATATCTGCCGATCACTTGTTAGACACTTACTGGACACAAAGCAATCAAAAAAGCCTGGTAATTCAGGGGATAAATGGAAAATCAGTTTAATATGAAGTTAAAAAGGACTAAGCTTGCAGCCGCGGCATTGACCGCTTTAATGGCT
>JAJBUL010000099.1 GCA_020860365.1 Clostridiales bacterium
CGCTCTCCGCCTCGGTTACTTCCTCGGTCTCGCTCTCCGCCTCGGTTACTTCCTCGGTCTCGCTCTCCGCCTCGGTTACTTCCTCAGTTTCGCTTTCTGCCTCGGTTACTTCCTCGGTTTCCTCAGCTGTTGTCTCGGCTTCAGTTACCGCTGCTTCTGTGACTGCTTCTGTCGCTGCCTGTGTCTGCACCTCAGTTTCGTTTGTATTGGAACTGCAGCCAGACAGAGAAAGCGTCAGCGCAGCAGCCAGCACAAATACAGTTGCTTTTTTCATTGCGCTCATTCTCCTCTCAGTTACATCGGAAGTCCCCGCACTGTTCTCGCTGCCCGAGCGATAGGCGTAAGACTTCTCTCCGATCTTTTTTAAGAATCGGTCATAAAACAGGTGGTAAGGGTTACGTAGTTACACAGAATTTCGCGGTACACAGGCGCTCCTTCAGTGCAGTCACGCCCCGTGCCCACACGATATGGTCATTATAACACAACAAATTTGAAATTCCAACCGCAAAGATACAAATATGTGATGAAATTACGATAAAAAATGTGTCCATACGATCCCGTCTTATTCTTCTGTTTCACTATTGATATAATTGATCAGACCTTCTGCACGAATGATTTTCTGCATAAATTCCGGGAAAGCCTGTCCCTTATATTCTGTCCCTTTCGTATGGTCGTAGATCATGCCATTGTCAAAATCAATCTCGACCTGATCCCCTGCCTCAATTGCTTTCGCGGCCTCCGGGCATTCAATGATCGGCAGACCGATATTGATCGCGTTGCGATAAAAAATGCGGGCAAAGGTCTCCGCGATCACACAGCTGACGCCTGCCGCCTTGATCGCGATCGGCGCATGCTCTCTGGAAGAGCCACAGCCGAAATTCTTATTTGCGACAATGATATCGCCCTTTTGTACCCGATGAATAAAGTCTTTGTCTATATCCTCCATGCAGTGTGTCGCCAGCTCTGCCGGATCGGAGGAATTCAGATAACGCGCCGGAATGATGACGTCCGTATCCACGTTATCGCCATATTTAAATACTCTGCCTTCTGCTTTCATTCCTAATTTTCCTTCCTTTTCTATACGCTCTGAAACAGGTAGTGAAGCCCTGTTCTGCCCTTTGTACGATACCACCATATACGCGGTCGATGGCCTTTGTGCATGCTACAGCGCAGATTTTCAGAGCTCCTCAGGCGATGAAATTTTTCCGGTAACCGCGCTTGCCGCCGCTACCGCCGGGCTGGCCAGATACACTTCTGAGCCGGTATGTCCCATTCGGCCGACAAAGTTCCGGTTCGTGGTGGAAACACAGCGCTCCTTGTCCGCCAGGACGCCCATATAGCCTCCAAGGCAAGGTCCACAGGTCGGAGTGCTGATAGCCGCTCCCGCCTCAATAAAGATCTTCAGAAGGCCTTCTTCCATCGCCTGCAGATAGATCGCCTGTGTTGCCGGAATCACAATGCAGCGCAGGTTCTTTTTCACTTTACGCCCCTTCAGGATCTCAGCTGCGATGCGGAGATCACTGATGCGTCCGTTGGTACAGGAACCGATCACCACCTGGTCAATCGCGATATCCTCTGTGATCTCATCGATCGTTTTCGTGTTCTCTGGAAGGTGTGGGAAGGAAACCGTCGGACGAAGAGTACTCAGGTCAATCGTGTACTCCTCGTCATACACAGCGTCTGCGTCCGCCTCAAAGACACGATATTCTCTCTTCGAATGCTCTTTCATGTACGCGATCGCGGCGTCATCCACCGGGAAAATGCCGTTCTTGCCGCCAGCCTCGATGGCCATGTTCGCAATCGTAAAGCGGTCGTCCATCGACAGGTACTGTATGCCGTCGCCGACAAATTCCATCGACTTATAGAGAGCGCCGTCTACGCCGATCCTGCCTATGATATGCAGGATGACATCCTTCCCACTGATCCACTTTGCCGGTTTGCCGGTCAGATTGAACTTTATCGCGGAAGGCACCTTGAACCACGCCTTCCCGGTCGCCATCCCGGCCGCCATATCCGTGCTGCCGACACCTGTAGAAAATGCGCCAAGAGCGCCGTATGTACAGGTATGAGAATCCGCGCCGATAATCACATCTCCCGCCACGGTCAGTCCCTGCTCTGGCAGAAGCGCATGCTCGATTCCCATCTGTCCTACGTCAAAATAATTGGTGATATCGTGCTTACAGGCGAATTCACGCACACATTTGCAGTGTTCCGCCGACTTGATATCCTTGTTGGGGATAAAGTGATCCATGACGAGGGCAATCTTGTCCTTATCAAATACACGGTCATCCCTGAATCGATCCATCTCGTGAATAGCCACCGGGGAAGTAATGTCGTTGCCAAGCACCAGATCCAGCTTTGCCTCAATCAGTTGCCCTGCCTCGACCGAATCCAGGCCTGCCGCCGCCGCAAGTATTTTCTGCGTCATTGTCATTCCCATTGCCTTTTCTCCCTTCTGATATAAAATACTTCTTATGCGAAAAATTGTCCGTCCGAAAAGCGCAAAATGCGTTCCCGATATGATAAGAAAAGGAGCTGTAATCTGGTCACAGCCCCCTCAATCTCTCACTGTCCGCGCAGCATTAGTTATTGATCAGCTTGTCCTCATCACTCCAGCTGTACAGCTTACGAACCTCCGCGCCAACGATCTCAGACGGATGCTCTGCCGCTTTCTTGCGCATAGCCTTGAAGTGAACCTGGCCGCCTGCGGAAGACATATCCAGCAGGAAATCCTTCGCAAAGGTACCATCCTGAATGTCCGCAAGAATCTTCTTCATCGTCTTCTTGGTCTCTTCAGTGATCAGCTTCGGCCCGGTGACATAGTCACCATATTCAGCCGTATTGGAGATCGAATAGCGCATACCGGCAAAACCAGACTGATAGATCAGGTCAACGATCAGCTTCATCTCATGGATGCACTCAAAGTAAGCATTTCTCGGATCATAGCCTGCCTCAACAAGGGTCTCAAAGCCTGCCTGCATCAGAGCGCACACACCGCCGCAAAGCACGGCCTGCTCCCCGAAAAGGTCTGTCTCGGTCTCGGTGCGGAAGGTCGTCTCCAGCACACCCGCTCTCGCACCGCCGATTGCCAGCGCGTATGCAAGCGCGATATCCAGAGCCTTTCCGGTCGCGTCCTGCTCCACCGCTACCAGGCACGGAACGCCCTTGCCAGCCTGATACTCACTGCGAACCGTATGTCCCGGTCCTTTCGGCGCGATCATCGTCACATCGACATTTGCCGGCGGAACGATGCAGCCAAAATGGATATTGAAGCCATGCGCAAACATCAGCATATTGCCCTCTTCCAGGTTCGGCTCGATGTCTTTCTTGTACATCGCTGCCTGCTTCTCATCATTGATCAGGATCATGATGATGTCGGCCTTTTTCGCGGCTTCCGCTGCTGTGTAAACCTCAAAGCCCTGGTCTACCGCCTTCTGCCAGGAACGGCTGCCCTCATACAGACCAATAATCACGTTGCATCCAGACTCTTTCGCATTCAGTGCGTGCGCGTGACCCTGGCTGCCATAGCCGATGATCGCAATGGTCTTTCCCTCGAGAAGAGAAAGGTTACAGTCTTTCTGATAAAAAATTCTTGCTGCCATTTTTTTACTCCTCACATTCCTGTAAAAATTTTGTTGTAACCATCCAGAGCAAAACGGGTTCTGCGACCTGCCGCCCGAACCGTTACAGGTGATATATGATGAAAGGTTGCCCTCTATCAAACAGGTAAAAAAGTTCCATGCCGGGCATCAGAGATACCGCACGTCGTCTGCGCCACGTGAAAGCCCAGTAATACCGGTACGCGCAAGCTCCAGAATTTCGTGTCCTTCGAGCAGGCGTAAAAATGCGTCCAGCTTCGACTGCTGCCCCGTCAGTTCAATAATCAGCGAATCCGCCCCCACATCGACCACTCTGCCACGGAACACATTCGCCATCGTAATGATATCCTGCCGCTCGTGGACATCCACGCGAACCTTTACGAGAATCAGCTCACGGCAGACGCTCGCCGCATCGTCTAATATCTTGATATCTACCACATCAATCAGCTTCGAAAGCTGCTTTGTGATCTGATCCAGCGTCTGTTCATCGCCGCTTGCCACAATCGTCATGCGTGAGTAACGGGGATCCGTCGTCTCACCTACGGTCAGGCTGTCAATGTTGTAACCACGCCGGCTGAACAGACCCGCAACGCGGCTGAGCACACCGGACGTGTTATCCACCAGTAATGATAAAACTCGTTTCTTCATGTTATCTGCTCCTGTATGATTATTTGTAACGTTTCCACACAGGCCTTCGCATTCACCGCGAAGACCACAGGAAAACATTTACCTGTCCCTTAATAACCAAGGCCGGTCAGCAGTCCTTCCGCAATGGCCTTTGCAATCGTGGATCTGTTATTCAGATAGAAGGTCATATCATCCTTGTCATTGATAAACGCAGTCTCCAGCAGACCATAAGATACGCCCGCGCTATTGCAAAGGTTCATATTCAGCAAAGTACTATATCTTTGTATTCCGGTACCCCATGTCTTGAAACCGGTACTGGTGATCGCAGAAACAATCGCTTTGTCAACAGTCGTATCTGTTTTCGTGGAATGCACCAGCATCGCAGTCCCGGTATAGCTGCCATTACCGGACAGATCCGCTGTCACCAGAGCATTAAAATGAATCTCCAGCACGTAATCATAGTCCGTCCATGTGACCGTTGGCGCAGTCGTAGCCCCTTTGTAAGTCAGATTATAATTCGTAGTATACAAATTATAGTCCTGATCGTACATCGTCACCGAAATATCTTCGCCGGAAGAGACCAGTGCATTGTATACAAGCGTCGCCAGTTCCCTGGTCAGTTCCGCTTCATAATAAGTTGTACCGTCAATCGTTGCCGAAGCGCCATTATCTCCCTGGCCATGCCCCGCTACCAGCAGCACCCTGGCAGTAGTCGCCACGCCGTTCTCATCAAGCTCCACACCATCCACGGTCGTATTCGTCTGGAGTACGCCCTTCGAATTAAAATAATACCGCTTGGAATCAATCGTCACCCAGCCCGTCTGACGGACACCGCTGGCGTTCAGGTAATAAGTCTTGCTGCCGATCGTCAGCCAGCCGGTCTGACGGACGCCATCCTCGTCCAGATAATAATACTTGCCGCTGAGCTTTAGCCATCCCGTAACCTTCTCGCCAGACTTATAATAATAGTAATCGCCGTCAATCTCCACCCAGCCGCTCGCCAGATCCCCCTTCAATCCCTTAGAATCCACAAAATAGCCATCCGGCGTGATCGTACTCGTAAGCCTGCGCCCATTGCTGTCGACGTAATACTTCGAATTGATCCACTTATCAGTCTGCAATACTCCCTTTTTATTAAAATAGTAATAGTAGCTGCCGATCTTCACCCAGCCGGTCACTCCCCGGCCGATGGTGCCGACGGAACCCGCTTTCTTATAATAATATTTCTTTCCATTCTCCGTCACCCAGCCGGTCTGCAGCTTTCCATCCGTACCAAAGTAATAATAATAGCTGCCAATCTGCTGCCGCCCGGTATACATCACGCCAAGCGGGCTGGATGTACCAAAGTAATAAATATCACCATCAATCGTCTGCCAGCCTTTCTGGCGGACTCCCTGCTCATTAAAATAATACGTCTTGCCATTGAGCGTATAGAAACCGGTCACCATACTGCCCTTTGGCGCATCCCCCTCGGCCTTTTTTCTCAGGTAATAGCGCTTATTGCTCAGCTTCAGCCAGCCGGTCGTAACCTTGCCATCCGAATCATAATAATACGTGTACCCGTCAATTGTCTGCCAGCCGGTCAGCGTCTTTGCGGAAGCACTCTGGACACAAATAAAAGCTCCCAGCACCATCATTGCCGCAAGCAAAACGAATTTTCTTAACTTTTTCATGAATCCTCTCCCATTCTTCTGTCCCTTTGCAGACAAATCTTTTGTCAAAGCAAGCCGCCCCCGGCTTTCTCCTCCGGGAGCAGTAACTGATACTTCGTCCATTCTAGCACAATCTTTTCAATCACACAAGCGTTTTATATCGATTATAAAAATATTCAATAATACTTTTTCGGGTGACAATGCCGATAAAGACCTGATCGTCATCCACCACGGGGACAAAATTCTGGTTCATAGAGGTCTGAATCAGATCTTCGATTTCACAATTCACGTTTACCGGCTGATTGTCGCGTCTGCGCTTCATAGCTCCGACCCGGATCCCATCCGGGCCGCGCAGGGCGGCAGTCCCATGGTTCTTGATCTCCCACAGGATATCACCCTCAGTCAGCGTTCCCGCATAGACACCCTCACGTGTGATAATCGGAACCGCACTGTAGCAGTATTCTCCCATCTCATTCATTGCCTGTCGAAGCGTATAATCATCATACACATATATCACATCTCTTTTGGGAAGCAGATAAAACAATATGTTCATTCCTTTTCTCCTCATATCCGATTCTTCCGGCCAACCCGCAATTCATCTCTATCCATCTTCGTTAGCCGTTTTGCACAATTGATTCTGATATTTATCTGTTTTTCTATCTGATTTTACCATAGTGTGACAGTAACTTCAATATCCTGTGCAAAATTTCATTCTTTTTTTATAAGCTGGAAATATTAATAAAAAATTAATAAACATATGTTCTATTGACGTATTCATTTATTTCTGCTAATCTGATAAAGTAACTTTATTTAAGCGAGTTTGTGGCAGATTCAAAATGCATACTGTTACAAATTTATGTGACACAATTTAATAAGGAGGCGTTTATACCTGATGAAAAGAAGAGTGCCGCTGACGGCTTTCCTGTGCATAACAGCTGGATTACTTTTCCAGAATGTACAGGTGAGTCCTGTTTTTGTGGCAGAAGCAGAGACAGTCTCGGAACTGGAAGGGGAAACAGATTCCGACTCTGCCACTGAGGAAGAGCTTACCGAAGACTCTGAATCAGAATCGGAAACAGAAATCGGGGAGAAACTGGAAACGGAGGTGGAAACAGACACGGAGACAGCCGACGAGATGGGGACGGAGGCGGAATCCGAGACAGAAGAGGAAGATTCTGTAGTAGGCGAACTGATCTTTGCCCAGTGCGAAGGATACATTAACATCCGGGACGAGGCCAGTACTGACGGTGAAATTACTGCCAAGATTTACAACAACGGATCTGCCACAGTTCTTTCTGTAGAGGAAGATGTGGACGGAGACTGGTATGAAATCACCTCTGGCAACGCGCACGGATACGCGAAAGCGGAATATTTCGCTACCGGCGAGGAAGCAGCGGCGATCGCAGAGGAAATTGCCTACAACGTAGCTACTGTAAGAGTAGCCTTTCTGAACATCCGTGCAGAGGCAACGAAGTACAGCGAGCTTGTCGACGTCGCAAAGGAAAACGATGAGCTTGAGGTTGTTCTGTACGGAGAGGACTGGATGAAGGTTGCACTCGGCAATGACGTTTATGGCTACATCAAAGCTGATTATGTCGATTACGCTACATACTATCCGGTCGCAGAGACCATTGAAGAAGAAACAGCCCGCCTGATCGCGGAAGGACTTCTTTCTGTAGAAGATGCAAAAGCAGCAATACAGAGCGAAAACAATGATGCTGCGGAAACGGAACAGACGGAAGAAACGCAGGAAGCACAGACAGAAGCTTCTCAGCCAGAGACAATCGCTCAGACGGAAGAGACACAGACGGAGACAGTTGCTCAGACCGAAGCCTTGACACAGGCCGAGACAGTGGCTCAAACCGAAGCTCTGCAGTCTGAGACGGTTGCCCAAACCGAAGAGACGCAGACCGAGACGGTTGCTCAGACCGAGGCTCCGCAGGCGGAGACAGTTGCTCAGACCGAGGCTCCGCAGACGGAAACTGCGGTTCAGACAGAGGCTCCGCAGTCCGAGACCACGGCCCAGACTGAGGCTCCGCAGACGGAAACTGCAGTTCAGACCGAGGCTCCGCAGACGGATACTGCGGCTCAGACCGAAGCTCCTCAGACCGAGACGGTTGCTCAGACCGAGGCTCCACAGACGGAAACTGTGGCTCAGACCGAGGCTCCACAGACGGAAACCGCAGCTCAGACCGAGGCTCCGCAAACGGAGACGACCGTGCAGACGGAAGCAGAAACTGAGGCTGCCAGCAGCTCCAGTTCTTCTGCCAGCACTGGCGAATCCATCGCGGCTTATGCGCTTCAGTTTGTCGGATATCCGTACGTGTATGGCGGGACAAGCCTGACGGAGGGCGCAGACTGTTCTGGATTTGTACAGTCTGTGTTTTCGTATTTTGGAATCTACCTGTCACGCACAGCAGCTGCACAGGCGACAAATGGTACAACGGTCAGCTTAAGTGAGCTGCAGGCGGGTGATCTGCTATTCTATAGCTCCACTGGCGACGGTTCCATTGATCATGTTGCCATTTACATCGGCAGCGGCTGCATCGTCCATGCGGCAAATTCGACGCGTGGAATCTGCACAGACAGTGCCTATTACGCGACGCCAGTGTGTGCGGTGCGGTGCTATTGATTCAGATATACGATATCATGACGAGAGGGAGCATTCCCCGATCCTTGTGAGGATATGAAAGAAAAGAACAACCCGGCAGGCGAATTACCGTCTGTCGGGTTGTTGCAGTTTCATCAATTCGCGAGTGTGTACAAAGCACACTTTTTTATAAGCAGGGCTGGCTGCACAAGGAGTTAGTTTTTTCAGCTTCAGGATTGTTAAAAATCCGCATCGATCGCCCTCAGATACCGCGCGAGCGCATCCTGCCATACAGGCAGCGGTTCAAAACCATTCGCACGCAGCTTACTTTTATCCAGGCGTGAGTTAAACGGACGCTTTGCTTTCGATTCTCCATACTCGGCTGTCGTCACTGGCAGTACGCGCAAATGTGCCGCGTCATACTCTTCTCTTCCGAGTGCAGCGGCCTGGCGGAAGATCTCCACTGCAAACTCATACCAGCTGATGTAGCCGCCTTCATTCGTCGCATGGTAATAACCGTATTTTTCCGTCCCGATCATGTCTGCAAGAAGTCGTGCCAGATCCTCCGTATAAGTCGGAGTGCCAATCTGATCGTCCACCACCCGGAGGGTGTCATGATTCTTCCCGATATTCAGCATCGTGCGGATAAAGTTCTTCCCATTCACGCCAAACACCCACGCAATTCGTACAATGAAGTATTGATCCAGTGTGCCCGAAACTGCCAGCTCGCCCTCCAGCTTGGTCTGGCCATATACATTCAGAGGCTTGTAATCCTTACAATCCGGATCCCATGGGATCTCTCCCATCCCATCAAATACGTAATCCGTCGAGATATACAGCATCTTTGCTCCCAGCGTTTTACATGCATTCGCGATATTCTGTGTGCCTCCCGCGTTAACCGCGCGTACCTTCGCCACCTTATCATCCTCTTCCGCAAGGTCAACCGCCGTCCAGGCAGCACAATGAATCACGGCATCCGGTTTCGCTTCGCCAAGGATCCGACTCACAGCCTCTCCGTCCGTAATATCCATCTGCACATAGGGCATCCCTGTCACTGCTGTGCCATCCGCAATCCCGCTGTATTCTGGCGCGACATCGGAGCCGATCCCCTCCAGTCCGCGCGCAGCCAGCTCATTCATTACATCATGTCCCAGCTGCCCGCCAACGCCTGTCACTAAAACTTTCATTTTTTTCCTCCGATCCATTTTCTTTTCTGTAACGCACTTACGCCGCTGTTTCCCCGGCAATGCCCGTATCTGCGTTCAGTTTATCAGAGAATCCTCTCTGCGGCAAGACTTTTCTCAGCCGCCGGACTGATTCTTTTTCTCAATCGCGGCAAATACCTGTCTGGAAAATGCGGAGATTGTATAAATAATCAGTCCCGGTCCGATCACAAGTGCGAAAAAATAAGTGGTCGTATTGAACAAAAAGAAAACCATTTCCAGGATAAGAATCACGGTCATCAGCATCGATCTTCCGAAATACTGGCGGAAAATCTCCAGGGAATTTTTCATGGACCGGCTCAGTGTATTCTCATAGCGCGCAATCAGCGGCCAGGCATAGATGATCGCTGTGTAAGCGATCACAACCAGCAGCATTCCACAGATCAGAAATACAATGGGATTGTCCTCCAGTACATCAAAAAGCTGGAAATCCATATAGATCGCATACAGGGCAATCACCGTGATCAGCGCCAGCGCAGTACCCTGTTTCCAGTTTTCCTTAAATCCCTTCAGGAAACCCTTCCCTATATATCCTTCTTCATCCTCAGCCAGCCGCAGCGCGACAGAAAAAGCCGCGGCAGTCGAAGCCCCAATCGTCACAACCGGCAGACTAAACAGAATCCACAGGAAATTCAGCTGAATTAAGCTGGCAAATTTGCATACAAATCGGTATAAAGGGCTATCCGTGCTGAAAAATTTCATCTCATTCTTCCTCTCTGTGTCTGATCTTCGTTTTCAGCGAACGCCATGTCTGCCAGTTCAAACAGACATGGTAAAATGCGAAAGGCAGAGACTGCAGCTGACAGCCCCCACCCCTCGCTGTGATATCTCATGTCCTTTTGTCGCTCGAATCATTACATGTAAAAGCCGCTTTACCACGTGCAAGCATGTCATGAATCGATCCATTGAAGACGTTTTTGCAGTAAATTACTCTCCAGCCAGAGCTCTCTCTTCTGCCTCATGACGAAGCGTTGCTTCGTTCTCCTGGAATTCAATGCACTCATCAAAGCCATAGTCATAAGCATCAGTGGTCATCTGTGCCACAATCTCATCAAACGCTTCGTCGGAATCTGCGTAAATCGCGTTCCAGGAACCGTTCTTGATGCAATTTGTCACCTGGCTCCAGGTCGTCTGCAACTCGTCCGACTTGGCACTGGTAGAATAATCTGTACCCGGGGAAAGCATGTAATTGCTCGTCTTCACATACGCGTCGAACGTTGTGCAGCCGCTCCACTCTCTCCAGTCTGCCTCTACCAGAGTGGAAGCTTCGGTCTGCTGGCTTGCCCACTTCTGATAGTTGTAGGTTTC
The DNA here is from genome assembly GCA_020860365.1 of Clostridiales bacterium. GTDB lineage: Bacteria > Bacillota > Clostridia > Lachnospirales > Lachnospiraceae > Choladousia. Next base: position 11,000 of record JAJBUL010000099.1, read on the forward strand.
ACCTACCGGGGAATCCAGATTAATGGTATCAAGAGCCCATGTCGTATTGTTCATCTTGAAGGAACCATCATCAAATGTACCTGAGTAGCCATCGCTCATCTCTGTATTGACGTCTGCCTTGCAGGAGGCACCAAGCTCTGTAAGATAGAGATAGCCTTCCTCATCATAATACCAGCATACATCCTGCGGGCCATATTCGAAGGTCAGACGGCCTTCCGGTGTGGACAGCCAGTTGAGAATCGCCATGCAGAGCTCTGGATATTCCGTGTTCTCACCGATGGACCAGATACGGTTGCCGCCGTAAATGGTCTGGCCATAGATGATCGGTCTCGCCTCATTCGGTACGCGCGGATACAGAGCGCCGCCCATCGAGCCATCTTCCTTGTCCGCCAGATGCGCATCTGTGTTGTACATGCTCTCGCCGAGGAAGTTGAAAATGTTGAAAAATGCGCCGCCGTTCTGGTAATCTTCGCAGGCGTTGTCATAGGTCTGCGTCATGGAATCCGGGTTCAACAGACCATTCTGATACAGTTTATTGTAGAAGCGCAACGTGGTCAGGTACGGACCGTCCTCTTCGAGTGCGTTGTGGTATACACCATTCTCCGGGTCATAGAGGCCGATGCCGAACTCATCATATCCATAATAAGCGGTCGCCAGAGACTTTACATACATGACCATATCGCCGTCCCAATCCGGGAAAATAGACATCGCGTAGGTCGCATTTCCATTGTCATCGGTCGGACAGAGCTCCTTCATCTGAATCAGGACTTCCAGAAGGTCATCCAGATCATTGATATCCGGATAGCCGAGCTGTGCGTACAGATCCCAGCGGAGATCCCAGGTGTACATCGCATCCTGTGTATCATCTGCGTCCACCGCTACGTCAAAGCCATAACCATAGATTGTGCCGCCAGAGAGGTTGCGATTCTTCTCAAGAGCCGGTTCCATATGTTCCAGAATATACGGGCCATACTCGCTCAAAAGATCCTCATCTTCCCAGTCAAAGAGCAATCCCTGATTTACTGCCTCAAGATACTCGTCTCCGTCGGAACCCCAGATCACGATATCGCCGAGGTCTCCGGACTCCATGCGGCTCTCGTATACGCCATCCTGATCGTCAATGATGTTCAGCTTTACATTAAACTTCTCCAGCATAATCTGGCCAAACCAGCCAATCTGCTCACCAGAATAGTTTGCCAGCTGATCATATACATTCAGGGTGACCGTGGAATCCGGAATCACATCCGCCGGAATATCATCAGATGCAAACGCTGTAACGCCGCCTCCGATAAAGCTCGAAAGAGCAACACCCACCACACCTGCCGCAGAACCTTTCAGGAATTCTCTTCTGGATATTGTTTTTGTCATTGTTTCTATCCTCCGTTTCCAATAAATAAAGAATAATAGTTTCGCAGCCATATTTCTTCCGTCAGCTGCATTTTCTATACACAAACTGCCATGCAGCGGCAGCATATGCCAATCATACCTGTTGCACGTATTTCATCGTTAGATTTACGTCCAGCCTAACCTTACTGTCAGACTGCGTCAGATCGTACTTCGCCAGCATACCATTCCGTCAGCCCTTCACAGCTCCCAGCATAATACCGCCCTCAAAGTAGCGCTGCAGGAACGGATACACCAGAAGGATCGGCAGCACCGTCACCATGGAGATGGTGTACTTAACCACCTTGCCGGAAAGGAGCGACTGCAGGGCATTCTCCGCCGAGCTGCCGCCAGACTGCATCAGCGCACTCAGGTTCGAAGTGCTGTTCAGGTAGACATACAGCCTGTGCTGCAGCGTGTACAGCTGTGGGGAGGACTGCATGTAAAGAATGGAGTCCATGAAGGAATTCCAGTGTCCAACCGCACCAAAGATCGTGATTGTTGCCAGGATCGGCGTACACAGAGGCCAGATGATCTGCCGGAATACCTTGAACGGGCCGGCGCCGTCAATCTCCGCACTCTCCTCCAGCTCCCGTGGAATGGATTCGATATAGGTTTTCACCAGGATAATATTGTACGGGGCGACAATACCCGGGATAATATAGACCCAGAAGGTATTCGTCAGACCCAGCATCTGCATATTCAGGAACGTCGGGATAATGCCCGCGTTAAAATACATCGTCACAACGATGAACCGATACCAGAAGCTTCTGTGCCAGAGCTCCTGCTTCGTCACCAGATAACCCACCAGCGCCGATGCCATCACCATGAGCGCCGTGCCAAGAACGGTACGGGCAATCGTAACCATGAATGCCTGCCCAAGGTCATTGATCGAAAGCAGCGAAATATAATTGCCAAACTGAATTCCTCTCGGATAAAAGTTAATCAGACCCTTCGATACCAGATCATTATCACTGATCGTATTGATAAACAGGTAATAAAACGGGAAAATACACAAAAGCGTAAACACTCCGAAAACTGCGTAATTAATAACATTAAAAACGACATCGCCCGGCGTTGTACGATAAATGCTTTTGTGATTTTTTGCGTATTTTTTTTCAGCTTTCGCGTCGATTTTTTCCTGTGCTGTCTTCGCCATACCGCACCTCCTAAAAATGTATTACTCCTTAGCAGCAGGCCACAGACCGCCTGCTCTGAACTGGTTTCCTATATGATACTCTCGCCGCGCACCAGCTTCGAGAAGCCATTCGCGCCGAACAGGAGAATGACACTGATGATGGACTTCAGCATACCAATCACCGTACTCAATGGAATCGAGCCGTCCTGGATACCCAGCTTATACACATACAGATCCAGAACCATCACAGAATTCGAGTTCACAGCGTTTTCAAATACAAGGTACTGATCCATACCATTTGTGAGAATGTTCGCAATCGACATCAGCAGCAGGACAAAGAAGGTCGGCATCAGACCGGGCACAGTGATGTGCCACATCCGCTGGAAACGGCCGGCGCCGTCCACTCTCGCGGACTCATACAGCTGCTGGTCGATACCGGAAATCGCGGCTATGTAGATGATCGCACTCCAGCCGATTCCTTTCCAGGTACCCCAGCCCCACATCTGGAGCCAGGTGTGGGAATTATTCATCAACAGGTTTTTGCCGGAATCCCAGATCCCCAGATTCACCATAATACTGCTGATAAAACCGTCCGTAGAAAAAATACAAACCGCGATCGCATACACCAGAACCCAGCTGATGAAGTTCGGGATCGTCGTACAGGTCTGCACAAAGCGGCGGAATTTATTGCTCTTCATCTCGCTTAAGAAAATCGCGAACGCCATTGGCAGCCAGCTCGTAATAATCCCGAGACCGCTCATGGCGAGGGTATTTTTCATTACATTAATGACATCCCGCACGGTCGCGGCGTTTTTAAAGAGCTGTGTAAACCATTTGAGGCCGACAAATTTGTCCCACGAAAGCGACTGGCCTGCCTTATAATCAAAGAACGCGTAACGCCATCCCCACAGAGGCAGGTAACTGAACAACGCACAGAGTACGATAAACGGAAGCAGCATCAGAAACAGGGAGAACTTCGTCTCCATATGGTATTTGTCTTCTGATGGATATTTTGAAAGAATTCCAGTCTGAGCCACATTCAGAATCAGAACAAGCACAAATACAACCAGAAGAATCCAGTAAGCGGTCGGGAACATCGGCTCAATCTTGTCAGGATTGCTCGTTTCGCAGACGCGAAGATAAGCAGCGTAAATACCGGCCATGCCAACGAGTTCCACAACGGAACCGGCGATGCCGATCTTCGTGCCAAGTTTTCTCATCCGGGTATTGCCCAAAGACATGCATCCGTTCGCCCCATTCGCCACCACTCCGACGATAATCACAAGCGCAGACGCGTAAAGAATCTGAACATCCTGATAGGTCAGCCACTCTTTGCGGAACGCACGTCCGAACTGGCTCACCAGTGATGAGTAGGAGACCCCTACTGTGAAAAGTGAAAGCTTTGAACTGATCATACCGCTGACTCTCGCCGGATTCAAGCCCGGCAGAAACAGGCAGGCAATCGAGAATATGACTCCCGCCCTGATCAGATAATACATCCAGTCCACATTCGTCCTCTGGGCGCCTGAAACTCTCGCGTCAACCGCTTTCTCCATAGTTTCCTCTCCTTTCATACTCCGCTGCAGCGGATACACATACCACTGCGGCCACAGCACTTGTGAAGAATACCATTTTCGCTCCCATTCTATGCAAATCAGACTTTTTCACACCATGGAAATCGTTTGAACAAGACAAACGGTCAGACGATCCGCAAGATAATTGCAGTCGTTTTTTTCGCAGTTTCATGCTGTCTGATTTTTCATTTTTGGCATTTTTCACAAACAAATCTTTTTACATTTTACAATATTGCAATTTTTTATACAATGATTTATACTCGTAAAGGATTGACTTATCCTCTAAAAAGGAAACCTGAACTGTCAGAAAGGAAATTGCTATGAATAAGATCTACTCAACCGGATATTCTTCGAGCCATCCGGCAGACTTCGTATATGATACCCCCCCTGGGAGGTTTCTTCTGGTAATGACACACTCCCCTGCCGTGTTTCGCTGCGAGGAGGATCTGATGCGGTTCCCGGAGGATACCGCGGTTCTCTATGAACCCGGGGCGAGTCTGTATTACCGCGCGGATGGGGACAGCTACAGCGACGACTGGCTTTATTTCTCAACCAATGAAAAAATGATCCTCGATTTTCCCTGCCGGAACCGCCCATTTCCGATCTCAGAGCCGGAATACTGCTTCCAGCTGCAACAGCTCATCACCTGGGAATATTATTCCGACAAAGAAGGAAATGAGGAAATTCTCTCCAGCCTGGTACAGATTCTGTTCAGCCGTCTCTATGACGACTCCAATGTCCGTGAGGTCACGCCGTTTTCCCATGCGCTCTATGCCCTGCGCAAATCCATCCAGATGGAACCATGGCAGGAATGGAATGTAAAGGGCATGGCCGAACGTCTGAGCATCAGCCCCAGTTATATGCAGACGCTCTATAAACAGCAGTTCGGCATCTCCTGCATGGAAGACGTCATCAACAACCGTATCAAGCGGGCCAGGCACCAGCTGGCGCACACAAAAAAAAGCTCCGCCGAGATCGCGATGGACTGCGGATACCACACAGCAGAGCATTTTAACCGGCAGTTCCGCAAAATCACAGGCATGTCTCCATTGGAATATCGGCGGAAAATGTCCGAGGAAGAGCTCCAGTGGCCGCCTGAAATAAATGTTAGAAATAAAGACAATGAGAAGTAAAACCAATTCTCGCGGGCAGGACAAGCCTGCCCCTGCGGATATGACGGTTCCGTTTCGAAAAGCCTGACTGGTTCTGCCGCTCAGTCCCGGAAAAAAATATCGCGTGTATACACTTTCTCTTTCACATCATCCAGGCAGGAATCGTAGCGGTTCGCGATCACTGCATCACACTGCGATTTGAAGGCAGCCAGATCGTTTACTACCACGCTGCCGAAAAATGTGCTTCCGTCCTCGAGGGTCGGCTCGTAGATGATGACGGTCGCGCCTTTTGCCTTGATGCGCTTCATCACACCCTGAATACTGCTCTGACGGAAGTTGTCCGAATTGCTCTTCATGGTCAGACGATAAACGCCGACCACGCAGGATCTCTCATTCGCCGCGCTGTAATCCCCGCGATTGTAATAATCATAATAGCCCGCAAGCTTAAGCACCCGGTCTGCGATGAAATCCTTTCTCGTGCGGTTGCTCTCCACGATCGCCTCGATCAGATTTTCCGGCACATCCGTATAATTCGCCAGCAGCTGTTTGGTATCCTTTGGCAGGCAGTAGCCGCCATAGCCGAAGCTCGGGTTGTTGTAATGCGTACCAATCCGCGGGTCAAGGCAGACGCCGTTGATGATCTGCTGCGTATTCAGCCCCTTCATCTCCGCGTAGGTATCCAGCTCATTAAAATAAGCGACGCGAAGCGCCAGATAGGTGTTGGCGAACAGCTTCACTGCCTCCGCCTCTGTCAGACCCATATACAGTGTGTCAATGTCTTTTTTGATCGCGCCTTCCTGCAGCAGACCGGCAAAGGTATGCGCCGCATTTACCAGACGTTCATCCTCCAGATCCGTGCCGACAATGATGCGTGACGGATAAAGATTATCATAAAGGGCTTTCGATTCCCGCAGAAATTCCGGGCTGAAAAGGATGTTTTTGCTGCCCGTCTTCTGCCGGATGGATTCGGTGTAGCCAACCGGGATCGTCGATTTAATCACCATGATCGCATCCGTATTATACTGCATGACCAGCGAGATCACCGCCTCTACCGCCGACGTATCGAATTTCTGTGTACGGGAGTCGTAATTCGTCGGCGCACAGATCACCACAAAGTCCGCGTCCCGGTACGCATGCTCCGCGTCCAGCGTCGCCGTCAGGTTCAGTTCCTTCTCTGCCAGATATTTTTCAATATAATCATCCTGGATCGGGGATTTTCGCTGATTGATCCGATCCACCTTTTCCGGAACAACGTCTACCGCTATCACCTGGTTGTTCTGCGCCAGCAGCACCGCCAGGCTTAAACCCACATATCCCGTACCCGCTACCGCTATTTTTACATTGCTCATGTTCTTATCCTCCTTATAGTAAACGACGCAAGTCGTTTTACTCACTCCTGGCTCTCCGGAACATACGGAATCATCGTATACCCCAGTTCCTCCAGCCGTTCGGCAAGCGCGTCCCCTTTTACATACACGATGTCATATTCCGCATTTTCATAGTCAAAATCCCCGAAGAGATAATAATCCTCCTCGTACCAGGTGAGGTCAATGTCACCATGCTTACTGATCAGAAAATAATCCGTAAGCCCCAGTGCCTCCTCCTGCTTTTTCCCAAAGAGCTGGTAATCCATCAGCTGTGACTGGTAAAACTGAATCTTTACACCGGAAAGTCCGCCCTTTAATACATACGGATACTCTTCCGTGATCGCTTCCTCCATCTCCTGCAAAAACGCCGTCACCTCCTGCGTCGCTTCCTGTATATAGTCATCGGAGGCCTTGCGGATTTTTCCGTAGTTCACCAGAACCAGCGTCAGATCACTGGCCAGAACCAGCGCAAGGAGCGCGTACGGCATCCGCCTTTTGGGAATGCGTGATACCAGCAGCACCGCCGCCATCAGCACCAGACCCAGCAGGCAGGCCGCAACCAGAGCTGTTCTGCCATATTTCATGCCCGAGAGGATTTTCGCGGGTTTGCTGATGATCTGAAACGTATTCAGGGAGATGGTGTTATATAAATACCCCGGATATTTTACCACAATCGGCAAAAATTTCCACAGGAAAAGCGCAAAAAGTGCCGCAGCCAGCGCCATACAGACCAGGCGAAGCTTTCCGGTCAGCCATTCGCGATGGCAGCACAGCACATACAGAGCAAAAAAGATAAGCATCCCCGCCCCGCACACCGAGTAGCGGTCATACAGCAGGCGATCGGAACGCCGGGTCAGCTCGCCGGTTGCCAGAGAAACATAGGTTCCCTTAAAATACAGGGCGCCTACTGCGTAATATCCGGCAAAAACAAAAAATGTATACAGTGCCGTAACGATTTCTTCGATTCGGATGCCGGATTTTGCCGGCAGCTGCGCTTTCCCTGATGCGACGTCCGTCTTTTCTGGCAAGAGTCCCTCCTGAGACTCTTTTATCATCCTCCGGCAAAAGACAGTCAGAGCCACGCCTCCAATCAGCACCAGCCCCTGTGTCGTGACCACCAGTGTATTCATCCAGGACAGGCAGAGCATCAGAAGATCCTTCAGCGCCTGCGCAGAAAAAATATTCAGATATCCCCCCATGTCCGTGGACTCAAAGGCGTTGGAATTCACGCCGCCAACAGAGTACAGTGCCTGTTTGAGGATACCGGATATTTTCTGATCCGCCAGGGCCAGCGCCACTGCCATAGCGATGCTTACAGGCCAGTGCAGAGAGTGCTGCCGGGTCAGAACCCACAAAAGGCCCGCACAGATCACAAGCGCCAGAATCAGTACAATTCCACGGGTGTGTGCCATGTAGGCCAGCGCACAGCAAAGGACAGCCAGTGTGGAAAACAGTATCTGCTTCCCCTTTGCTTCCTCCCGAACGGCGCGAACCGTCTCCAGCAAAAAGAAAAGCACATACCACGGCAGCACACAAAGCAGGTAATCCCCACGGTAATAGAGAACGTACAGGGCCACCGAGGGCACGAAGCACACCGCCATGCCAAGCAGAGCCGCTAATCCGGCAGAAGACATACGCAGATGCCTGCGGCAAATCAGGTATACCACCGGCACCGTTGTCGCGTGTATCAGTGCCTGAAGGATCATCGATATGCGGTAGATCGCATCCGGATCCTCCAGGAAAACAAACAGAGGCAAGGTCATCAAAGCCTGAATAAAGCGATAATAGGGGCCGCCCAGATGTGCGATCATCAGGCTCCAGTCCCTTCCAGTCACCCAGGCCGCATTTGCCATCGTCACCGTCTCATCACTGATCACCGGCACAGACAGCTGCCCCGCGAGTACGCACAGGAAAACTGCAGAAACCAGTGTCGCCGCCGTAACCGCTTTTTTGTCCTCTCTCTTCTTTCTGTTCAAAGCGCTTTTTCCTTCCCTCACGTCAGATAACCCGTAAAATTCAGCAGAAAATAGATAAAATTTTCATAGAACAATAACAACACAAAAACAATCACAACTACAAACAGAAGTTTTCGCCTGTAATCCGGAAGCCTTCCATCTGACTGCCCCCGGCTGTCTGTGAGCCCTTTTTCAAACATCCGGGCAATCGACAGACCAAAAGCCGCAATCACACAAATGTAGTACCGACTCTGGAATCCCCCCAGATAGCCCCGGGAATAAAACCCGCCGACCGCACTCGCAAACTGCATCGCGCCCGCAATCAGGGCGGCTGCATACCGCCCCAGGGGGGCGATTCCCCGGTCATCCTTTTTCCGGGCAAACCAAAAAACGGAAACGGCCGGGAGGATCCAGACCGACAGCAGGGCAATTCTGTCCGGAGAATACAGCCGGGTCGATTTATACAGAGATATATGGCTGGCGATCCCGGTCCAGGAGCCGAAGAACTCCCGTTTATAATAGAGGAAATACTGATACAGTGTCATCACCGCCCGCTCCTCTTCGTGATCATAAAAGGTTGAATTACGAAAATATTCATCGTATACGAAATCTGCATGCGAAGGCTGGTAGG
>JAJBUL010000219.1 GCA_020860365.1 Clostridiales bacterium
TTTCCACCTGCTAAGCATCACGCCCTTTGCTGGGCGCACTAACTATTCAGAACAGTAGACCGCAGGTCTACGCTTCGCTTCGGTCGTCACTAAACGAGCGCCACTGGCGCTCAGCACCTGTCTTCTCATTTCGATGCTGTTCTGAACTGTTACAAAACATTTTAAATCAAGCAGGAGGCGGCAGTGTTCAAACACACACTGCTGCCTCCTGTAAAATTTTTTTCGCAAATCACTCCTCCGCGAGCATATTCGCGATCCCGCACCAAACAAATCTTTTCATTTCTTTCATTCCCTGTTACTCTGTTAAGTAACATAATTGAGTTACAGTATAGCGGAAAAGCGCACTCATGTCGTTATTGTTTTGTGCGTTATCTCATTTATTTGTGTATTCATTCGGTAATTTCGGCTATATAAACAAATTTTTGTGTCAATTTTGTAAATTTTTACTACCAAACTTTTTCGCGTTTCGTTTTCTATAAGATACTTTCACATCCGATGTCAGCTAACAAAAAAACATTTGTTAGCCATAGACTATCCGCAGTTTTTGTGGTAAATTCTTTCTATAAAATTTACAGGGAACAATGTTATATTTTTAAAGGAACCCATCGAATATCAAAAAGAAAGGGGAGGAGCCTTATACCAACATCAACGAAAGTAATCGAATCGTTAGCACGGAAACTCGAGAGAATACGAAGATTAAATGATTTAAAAGAATGTAAAACTCTGGAAGAATTCCAGGCACTTACTAAAAAGTATAAGCACTCTGTTACAGAACTGGCTGCCCAGGCTGGGATCAGCCGTTACCGTCTCAGTCGGGAATTTGCAGAGTATTACGGGCAAACGCCGATCCGCTATCTGAACAGCGTCCGCCCTTCACACGCCTGCACACTGCTGGAAACCACAAACCTGCGCGTCCACGAAATCGCCTCTGCGGTCAGCATTGACAGCCTCACGCACTTCATCAATCTTTTCAAAGCAAAAACCGGGATAACCCCCGCGGCATACCGGAACGGCTACCTTGCTTTTCGGGAAACGGAGCATCCTTAGACGCTGCAACGCCATTTTCTGCGCATTTCATTCGTCTGTTTTTTCGATGGCAGACACAGGAACAATTCAACGTATCAGGTTTTGTTCTTTGCTAATACTCACCCCTGTGTCAAAATCGATCTAACATGGCCGATCTCCTCAGCCGTCGCTTTTGCGGCGGGTATATAATACTGCCTGCTTCTGGCAATCTGGTAAATTTCTTCCTGTGACTGTTCGCACTGATTGCGGAACTGCTTCAAAGTCTGCTTCAGCTGCGCATTCTCTGTCTGCGGAATCATTTCCCCGTAACGACCCAGTTCGCTGTTAATGCTCTCCAGTGTATCCGATACCATTGTCTTCTCATCCATTCTTGCGGTCTCCTTTTTGATGTTCTGATTTGTGTTCAGTTTTGCATTCTGAGCCCAAAAGCTCTGTTTTCGACTTTTTCTAATTGTAAAACGACTTACGTTGTTTACTATAGATGACGAAATTCCTCTTTACTGTAGAAACTGCATCAGCTGCTGTTTGCTCTGATTTGCCGACTGCGCCGACTTCTGGAAAAACTGCTGAATTTCCGGATCTGTCGCCTGTTCTGCGTAAGCCTGCATCTTACACTGCGTGGTTGAAAAGCCGCCAATCAGATGGCGAAGATTCTGTAAATCAAGTTCTGAGATTTCGTTCATAACAAAACTCCTCCTTTGGGAAAAATATGCAACTGTTTTCGTTCCTCTTACAGTCGCGGTCTGACATCCATCAGTATATCCCAAAAGAAGGGAATTATTCTTACTCACGCCCGTCAATGCTCCATTTGCAAAATTTTTTCTTTTCATTCTTGCGTAAACCTGATAAACTATGGATTCAGAAAACAACCTGTTTTTTCAAAATATAAAAAGAAAAGGAGCCTTTTTATGGAACGAATTGCAAGCTTTACGATCAATCATCTAAAATTGCTTCCGGGCTTATACGTCTCCCGGAGGGACCAAAAAGGAAATTGCACGGTAACAACGTTTGACCTGAGAATCATTGCGCCAAACCGGGAACCAGTAATTGATATGCCGGCGCTCCATACGATTGAACACATGGCTGCTACCTGGCTGAGGAACAGCGAGCAGAAAGAGGAGATTGTGTATTTCGGGCCGATGGGATGCCGCACCGGCTGCTACCTTATCATGTTTGGTGATCTGAATTCAGAGGATATTTTCAAAATGGTAATTGATATGTGTGATTTTATTCTGAATTATGAGGGAAAGATTCCTGGCGCACAGCCAGATCAATGTGGAAACTATTCTGAGCAGAACCTGGATATGGCAAAATACTATATTAAAAAATATCGAACGGAACTGATCAACAACAGAAGATTCTGTTATCCGGAATGACCACAAACAGAAAACATTTGTTTGCTTTTTTCCATTTCCTGTGCTATACTGGGGGAAACATATGTACGGGAGGAAAACACAAATGCCAGGACCCATTACTCCAAAACAGCAGGAGATCCTTGATTATATCAAAAGTGAGATTCTCAGCCGCGGTTTCCCGCCCGCGGTGCGCGAGATCTGTCAGGCCGTCCATCTGAAGTCGACGTCCTCTGTCCACTCTCATCTGGAGTCGCTTGAGAAAAACGGCTATATCCGCAGAGATCCAACCAAGCCGCGGGCGATCGAGATTCTCGACGAGTCGTTTAACCTCTCACGCCGTGAGATGGTCAGTGTGCCGATTGTCGGTACCGTCGCGGCCGGGCAGCCGATTCTCGCAGAGCAGAATATCGACAGCTACTTCCCCATTCCGGCGGAATACATGCCGAATGAGCAGTCCTTCATCCTCCGGGTAAAGGGCGAGAGTATGGTGAATGCCGGTATCCTCGACGGGGACTGTGTGCTGGTCCGCCAGCAGGAATCCGCGGAAAATGGCGATATCGTTGTCGCTCTTCTGGAGGATTCTGCTACGGTTAAGACCTTTTATAAGGAAGCGGATCACATTCGTCTTCAGCCGGAGAACGATACGATGGATCCGATCCTTGTTTATGATGTGAAGATTCTGGGAAAAGTGTTTGGTGTGTTCCGCTTCTTCTAAGCGGAACGCATTCTTTACAGTTCAAACCGGTTCTCCAGGCCGTCCAGCAGATCCTTGGGCAATGCCAAATGGAATCCGTTGGGATTCAAAAGGAACCCGGTCGAATCCTTCAGCAGGAGCGTGGAGAGATTGTCAAAAGGCACCGCTATTTCCTGAAATTTATTGTCTTTATTAAATTTGCCCATCTCGGTCGGATCTGTGAAGATCGGCTGGAACGCGTCGCCATTTTTATTTTTCAGAAGCGGCAGACGGTACTTCTTCTGCTTCAGCTTCTCTGTGTCACTTTCCGGGCCGTCCAGCATCTCGATCGGCATCACATAGCGGGTTTTCATCAGATTCACCGCCAGTTCTTCCTCCAGGTCAGGCAGGTTGGTTTTCTCCTCGTCCGGCACCGGTCTGGAAGCCTCCTGCATAAAATAGAGGGCAGTCAGCTGCAGCTGCGGATTGAAGATCGGCTGTTTTTCTTTGGGAAGCTTCGTATAGTCCGGGCGATGAACCAGCTCTTCCAGGCCGAGGGGCTCCTGCCCGCTCCTGCTGACAAATACCAGTTCATTGATGCCCATAGAGAATAATGTAGCAAAAAAGTTCAGAAACTTTTTGTTAGGGTATTTGATCCCTTTCAGCGCGATCTTTTTCTCCGTATATGGTTTTGCGAACGCCTGCAGCTGTTCTTCCGTATCAAACAGCCAGATCTGATCATTATAGGTCTCTGGATCACAGGTTACAAAAGGCATATTCGTGAACGTGCAGTATGCGACGATCAGACTCTCCTTTTTCTGAATACTTCTCACTAAAAATTTTTTATCTGCTGCCATGCTTCCCTCCTGCTTCAAAACGCGCCTTCTGTCCTTCCCTTATTCCGTTTCCAGATCCTCGATCCGAATCGATTTGCCGTCCCGCCAGATCCGCTCCAGATCATAAAACAAGCGGTTCTCCGTGTCAAAGACATGGACAATCACGTCGCCAAAATCAATCAGGATCCAGTTCGCTGTGCGATATCCTTCCGTCTGCTTTGCCGGGTACCCTGCTTTGTGCAGCTGCTCCTCGACATTGTCAGCCATCGCCTGTACCTGGTTGCGGTTCGTACCGGAGGCAATGATGAAATAATCCGCCATCACAGATACCTCTTCGATATTGATGATTTTCACGTCCTCCGCTTTTTTCTCCAGAAGCGCGTCACAGGCCAGCTTTGCCTTTTTCTTTGCAATCGCTTTCGCGTCCTTTTCTGTCATGTCCGCCATTTAGTCGTCCTCCCTTTCTCCGATCAGATTTTCATAGTAATTATATGCCACAATCGACTGATTATCAAGACTGGCTTTTGTCTGTTCCAGATAAGAAAGGGTATCCCTGAGCGTCAGATAGACGGCCATATCCAGGTCAGAAAACGCCAGCTCCCGGATTTTCGTCAGGTTCGGTGCTTTCACGCGTCCAGGCTCGATATAATCGGAGATAAAAACAATTTTCTCCATCAGCGACATACCCGGCTTTCCGGTGGTATGGCAGCGAATGGCACTCAGGATTTCCGGATCCTCCACCCCATATTTATCCTTTGCGATACAGGCGCCAAGCTTTGCGTGGAGCAGATGCGGCGTCGTACGCTCCACCGCGGAAATCGATAGCTTATAATGCTCACTGAGTTTGATTTTCTGCGGATTCGGAATACATTTCGCACAATCATGCAAAAGCCCGGCGACGCCGGTGCGCTCCAGATCCTCGCCATGACACATAGCCAGAGCCATCGCCGTGTACATCACCCCCTGGGTGTGCACATAGCGCGGCTCGTCCAGTTCTTTTTTCAGTCTCTTCTGCATCTTTGCGATATTATAGCCGCTCATAAACGCATTTTATCCCCCATAAATCCCGTTTTTCTCAATATAGTCCCTGACTGCGTCCGGAACAAGTCCCTCAATGGACTGATGTGCCCGGCATCGCTCCCGCAGATCTGTGGAAGAAATCTGCATTTTGGGAAGATTCAGCAATAAAATCCTGGCGCCGAACGCTTCTTTCAGCTCATCCATCTTTCTCTGCATCATCTCCAGAGGCAAATCATCCCGTCCGGTCGCGACCAGCACACAGTTCTCACAAATGATATCCGGATGACACCAGGTATCAAGCGACATCAGGGAATCCCCGCCAATGATAAAATAAAACTCCGTCTCAGGCTCACTCTCTTTCAGACGAAGGAGCGTATCTTTGGTATAGGTCAGGCCGCCCCGCAACATCTCCTCCTCGTCCAGAGAGAACTGGGGATGGCCACGAAGCGCAAGCTGTACCATGGCAAGCCGCTGTTTATCCGTCGCCCCATTCCGGCGATGCTGTTTGTGCGGCGGATTTCCAGATGGCAAAAAGATAACCGTCTCCAGAGACAACTGCCTGCGGGCACACTCGGCCAGCGTCAGATGCCCGTTGTGAATCGGGTCAAAGGTGCCGCCCATAATTCCTTTGCGCTGCTTTTTCAAATCATTTCGGCAATTCAATTTTTCTTTTCTCGTCCTTCCCCGGTCGATAAAGTACGATTTTCTTCCCAATCACCTGGACAACCTGAGAATGCGTGCGGTCCGCCAGAACCTGGGCGAGCTCATGCGGATCATCCATACAGTTCTGCAGTACGCCCACTTTAATCAGCTCTCGCGCGGCAAGCGCTTCCCCGACCGCTGCCGTCACTTCTGGCGTCAGGGAAGCTTTTCCGATCTGAAAGACAGGCTCCATCGTCATGGCAAGGCTTTTCAGATAAGCCCGTTGTTTACTTGTCATTTCGTTTACTCCTTATAATAATCAAACTGAAGATTATAGATGCGCACCGTATTCCCATCCTGAATCCCCAGTGCTTCCAACTGCTCCAGTATACCGTTTTCCCGCAGGAAGTTCTGGAAAAACTGAAAGCCCTTTTCTGAATCGAGATTCGTATAGCCGAGCATCCGCTCAATCCGCGGGCCTTCTACGACATAGGTATCCGGCTCTTCGGCAGACTTTTCGACCGTAAATGGAAGCTTCTGCCCATTATAGTGAAGCTGGGGATCATACTCCTGCTCGAAAAATACCGGCTCCGTGGGAAGCTCCTGCAGCATACGCTGGACATGGAGCAGAAGCTCCCGCACTCCCTGCCCGCTCACAGCAGAGATACCAAATACCGGGATCCCCTGGGGTTCAAATTCCTTCTTCAGACGCGAAAGCGGATGCTCCGCCGCTTCCCCGGAAGCGCCAGCCCCGTCTTCCTGTGGATTGTCCGCAAGAGCGTCCAGCTTATTCGCCGCAATCACCTGCGGCCGTTCCGCCAGAACTGCGCGGTACGCACGCAGCTCTGCGTTAATCTTATAGATATCATCGACCGGATCGCGCCCTTCCACCGAAGCCGCGTCAACAATATGGATCATCACCTTCGTGCGCTCCACATGACGCAAAAACTCGTGTCCCAGCCCTGCTCCTTCTGAGGCGCCCTCGATCAGGCCGGGAATATCCGCGATCACAAAACCGCCGCCCTCCAGGTCCACTACACCCAGATTCGGGGAAAGGGTTGTAAAATGATAATTCGCGATCTTTGGGGAGGCATTCGTGACCCGTGAGAGAAAGGTGGATTTCCCGACATTCGGAAAACCAATCAGCCCTACGTCCGCGATCATTTTCAGCTCCAGAACCACTTCGAGTTCTCTTGCCTCCTGACCGGGCTGCGCATATTTCGGCGCCTGCATCGTCGGCGTCGCATAATGCATATTTCCGTACCCGCCTCTGCCGCCTCTCAAAATCGTCTGGCGGCGGTTCTCACCGGAAAGATCCGCTATCACCTGCCCGCTCTGAGCTTCTTTGACTACCGTGCCCGCCGGCACTTTTAAAATCAGATCATCGCCATCCGCCCCATGACAGCGGCGCTTTCCACCCGGTTCTCCATCTTTGGCGGCAAACTTTCTTCTGTGGCGATAATCAATCAGCGTATTCTCTCCGTCGTCCACTTCAAAGATAACATCGCCGCCTCTTCCGCCGTCGCCGCCGTCTGGCCCGCCATCCGGAATATATTTCTCTCTGCGAAAGCTGACATGTCCATCGCCGCCTTTGCCCGAGCGGATGATAATTTTTGCTCTGTCCGCAAACATAAATCTCTCTCCTGAATCGGGCAGGGAGACTTGTCCCCTGCCCGCCACACGGGATGCGGTCGCTTTAGCGACATACCGCCACGCGCACCCCTGCGCATAAAAAGAAAGGCTTCAAACCACTGTTACGATTTGAAGCCTTCTGTGAATTATTCAGCTGCAACCGGATGAACAGACACCTGCTTCTTGTCTCTTCCGAGCCGTTCAAAACGTACAACACCGTCTGCCGTTGCGAACAGCGTATCATCTCCGCCCCGTCCAACGTTCAAACCCGGATGGATCTTCGTGCCGCGCTGTCTGTAGAGAATATTTCCGGCTTTCACAAACTGTCCATCTGCTCTCTTCGCTCCAAGACGTTTCGCTTCGGAGTCTCTGCCGTTCTTTGTAGAACCAACTCCCTTTTTGTGAGCGAAGAACTGAAGGTTCATATTCAACATTCGTCACACCTCCTCAAATGTAAGGGTAATATATGCTTCCCCGTACTCAGCCTGAATATTCTGAATGCCTAATACCAGGCTGTCCATCAGCAGGGAAGACTTCTCACTGACGCCCTCCGGAAATTCCATCTTCAGATAACCGCCATCCTCTGACAGCTCCTGGCTGAAAAAATCCTCCGTGAAGGTCTCAATCGAATTTGCAGTATTCAGAGCCAGCACGGAAACCGCCGCACAGACAAGATCGCTGCCCTCTTCGGCATATCCGGCATGTCCCACAAAAGAAAATCCCCTGTACTGATGTTCTGACTTCCACACTTTAAAAACGATCATATTCGTCAACCGTTGATCTTTTCAATCTTTACCTGTGTGTACTGCTGTCTGTGACCGTTTTTCTTATGGTAGCCTGTCTTTCTCTTGTACTTGTAAACGATGACTTTCTTTGCTTTCGCATTGCGGACTACTGTCGCAGTCACGGTCGCACCGGCAACATCTGCGCCGACCTTCAGACCATCATCACTTACTGCAAGCACCTGATCAAACGTAACAGTCTCTCCAGCCTCCACACCAAGCTTCTCTACACGAATGATATCGCCCTCGGCTACTTTGTACTGTTTACCACCTGTTGCAATAATTGCGTACATATGGCACACCTCCTGTCTATCATTACTCGCCAAATACGGTGACCGTTCACACGGTACTTTAACCTCTTTGCGCGGCATACCCAACAATAATACCACACGGTTCTGTGTGCGTCAATTCTTTTTTAAGCTTTTTTCCCGTTCTTTTTGGATGCTTCCTCTGCAGCTGCGCCATACGGCTCTCCATAGGGAGTCCCGTAATACTTGCCGTATTTCCCGTATTTGCCATACTTTCCATACTTGCCGTAGTAGGAGCTCTTCGTGTAATCTACCTTATTTAACACAACGCCCAGAATCGGCGTATTCGTTTTCTCCAGCTGTCGCTTAATGTCCTGCTCAAAACGATAACTGTTCCATCCTTCCTCAATCACAATGATGGAACCATCGCACTTGCTGGCGATAATCACACTGTCTACCACGCTGCCAAGGGGCGGCGAATCAATCAGAATATAATCATAGCTCTCCCTGAGAGCCGCAAGCATATGGTCAAAATAAGCGCTGCTCAGAAGCTCCGACGGGTTAGGCGGAACCGCCCCCGCAAACGCGATGTAAAAATTCGGCACATTGGTCTGGCAGATAATATCAACCAGCGAAGCCTGCTTCGAAAGGAAATGCGTCATTCCTTTCATATTGCCGGTCACATCCACACGGCCAAGCAGCGCGGATTTTCTCAGATCCGCGTCAAGCAAAAGTACCTTTTTCCCAATCTCCGAGAGAGAAATCGCCAGATTCAGAGCCACGTAGCTCTTCCCCTCATTCTGTGTACAGGAGGTAAAGACGATCGCCTTTTTATCCCCGCCGCAGAATTGAAGATTCGTCCGCAGGGACTTGCACGCCTCAGCGCTGTAATAATTCAATTCCGGTTTTTTGATTTCTATATATTTCATCGATTCAGCCCTTTCTCTTTTTATCCGCGCGCTCACGTTTCTTCCGTTTCTTCTTCTCACGCACAAGGGATTCATCTAAAGGCATGGCCCCCAAAACACTAAGTCCAAGATACCTCTCTACATCTTCGGATGTCTTCACCTTATCATCCAGAATGAAAACCACAACCACAACCACCAGAGACGCCACCAGGCCAAGAAGTGCTGCAATCAGTACATTCCTTACCAGACTCGGACTGGACTTTTCTGTCGGTATATTCGCGGCATCCACCACATTGACAGACTCCAGCTCCATAATTTCCTTAATATGCGTCACGGAAGCCTCGCAAATCGCTTCCGCGATGTCCCTCGCCGTATAGGGATCCGGATCCGTAACACTGATCGATACCACACGGGTATCCGACTGTGCAGACACGGTCACCACTTCAAGAAGCTCATCATAATCAACGTCAAGACCAAGCTCAGCGATCACCGCCTCAATCACGGTCCGGCTCTGGATCATCTCGATGTAGTCTTCTGTCAGATATGTACTGCTCGTGATATCACTGCTCGTGACACTGTCATTGGACTGACGGTTCAAAACGTAAATCTTTGCGGTCGACGTATACTGAGGCGTAATAAACCATGCCGTAATGATAAAAGAAAGGATCGAGCATAAAGCAACGACCAGAATTACATATCCTATTTTGCTGAATATAAAAGAGACTATTTCCCCAAGGTCTATGGTGATTTCGTCATTATTTTGTACTTCTGTTTCCATATCGCCCTCCTGTAAGTAATTCACCCGCCGCAAGCCTTCTCTGCGGATCCCCCCGGGTGTTTCTGCTTATAGTACCCTCCTCCCGAACACATCACGTCTGTCTCATCAGACTTCAACGTACTGATTATATACTCTCTCTTCTGTTTTGTAAAGAATTTATTTTGCAATAACAGTTCAGAACAGCATCGAAAGGAAAAGACAGCCTCACTCCCTGACCGGGCTGATCTCCTGCTCTGCCTGAAATGGGATTCCATACCGCTTTGCCCGCACCGCGCGGTACAGATGGGAGGCTGCGACATCCTGAGACCACATCTGCCTGCCAGTGTCCGTTAACTGTTTCGGGGCGTCCGACGTCTTTGCGATCAGTGGCAATGCACCTTTTTGCTTCAGCTCATGTAAAAGCGGTACGGCCTCTCTGCGGAAGCCCAGGATATGCGCGTAATAAACGCCCTGACCCCTGCGAAAGATCTCAACGGTATCTTTGCGGATATCCAGAATCAGGTGCAGCAGTGCACGGCGAATCCGTGCTTCAGTAACCTGCTTTGTTTTCAGCAGAACCGCTATCTCCTGAAAGCTTTTACCGATGCACTGATACCGCAGGCGATGCAGCCGCCTGGCCAGCTCTGGTGAAAAATCAAAGATTGTTTCCAGATTTTCACTGTATATCAGCTTTTGCGTCAGAATCAGGAGAAAATCATCCGCAAAAAGCGGACTGGCACTGGCTTCTGAAAACAGAGGACAGATACATTCCGGAATGTAGGTACGCACCCGTTCGGAAAGCGACGCCGTATTCCCGCCTGCAAGAGCCTGCCGGATCGCTCGGGCGGAACAGAATTCACCGTTCAGCGACAGATCCGAATAGGCATTGCCCCGGCGTGAAAGGGCAAGCGGGGCGATCCCGGAATGGATTTTCTTTAAAGCTTTGCAATACTCAATCCCCAGAATATAATTGGGCGAAGAGAGCAAGCCGGACATTCCGCCCTCACAATCCTCTGACTCATCGGAAGGGCGCAGCAAATACCGCATATTCTCATATGGCGAGTCGGGTGGGGGTTCGTGCAAAAGCAGGTTTACCGCCCTTTCCCGCGCCTGCGGAAACGTAAGTCCTCTGTGCAGACCTTCCCGCAACGCAAGCTGATACGGCTCGGGCTCGTCCAGGAATATCTGCGCAATCGCCTGCAGCAGCCGGATATCCTCCATCCCAGATGGCGCAGCTTCTTCCGGAGCCGCAGTAGTCCCAATCCGCTCAGATACTTCCTGGCGCCCCATCGTTTCCACTCCAAAGCAAAGGGTATCAATTACCCCCAGGCCATCCAGCAGGCGAACGGCGCCCTCCGCAAAATATTCCGCGCTCCCGGTCGCATAGCAGACGGGAAGTTCCAGCACCAGATCCGCGCCGCAGCGCAGAGCCATCTGGGCACGGGTATATTTGTCAAAAACCGCCGGACTTCCGCGCTGTACATAATCAGGACTCATCACAGCGACCGCATAATCAGCGCCAGAACACTCTTTCGCTTTTTGAATATGGTATGCATGTCCGGTGTGAAACGGATTGTATTCCGCAATAATTCCGACTGTGCGCATGAAGATGGCCTCAATTCTTAAAGCTGTGAATAGGCGCCGGAATCCGCCCTGTACGCCCAATGAAAGCTTCGCAGGAAAACGAGTTCACCGGCATGATCGGCGCATAACCAAGCAAGCCGCCGAATTCCACCATGTCGCCGACGTCCTTTCCGATCACCGGAATCAGGCGAACCGCTGTGGTCTTCTGGTTTACCATGCCAATCGCCATCTCGTCCGCAATGATACCGGAAATCGTCGAGGCACTCGTACTGCCCGGAATCGCAATCATGTCAAGACCGACGGAGCAGACACAGGTCATTGCTTCCAGTTTTTCCAGGGAAAGCGCCCCCGCCTGCACTGCGTCGATCATCCCCTGATCCTCGCTGACCGGGATAAACGCGCCGCTAAGGCCGCCGACATAGGAGGAAGCCATGACCCCGCCCTTTTTCACCTGATCATTCAGCAGTGCCAGCGCCGCGGTCGTCCCGGGTGCTCCTGCGTGCTCCAGACCGATTTCACAGAGGATGTCTGCCACGCTGTCCCCGATCGCCGGCGTCGGCGCGAGGGACAGGTCAATAATGCCAAACGGAATACCAAGTCTGCGGGAGGCTTCCTGCGCAACCAGCTGACCGACCCGCGTTACCTTAAACGCGGTCTTTTTGATCGTCTCACAGAGCGTCTCAAAATCCGCGCCACGCACCTCCTCAAGCGCATGCTTTACCACGCCGGGGCCGCTGACGCCGACATTGATCACAGCGTCCCCTTCCGTCACACCATGAAACGCTCCGGCCATGAATGGGTTATCATCCGGCGCGTTGCAGAAAACGACCAGCTTGGCGCATCCCAGGGAATCCTCCTCTTTTGTCAGCTCCGCCGTCTCTAAAATCACTTCTCCAAGCAGGCGAACCGCGTCCATGTCAATACCGCACTTCGTAGAGCCGACATTGACGGAGCTGCACACACGCTCCGTTTGAGCCAGTGCCTGTGGAATCGAGCGGATCAGATATTCATCCGCTTTCGTCATTCCCTTGGAAACCAGAGCAGAATAGCCGCCCAGGAAGTTTACTCCCACCTCTTTCGCCGCGCGGTCAAGGGTCCGGGCAATCGTCACGTAATCCTCCGACGAATGACAGGCACTGCCGCCCACCAGCGCGATCGGCGTCACGGAAATCCGCTTATTGACAATCGGAATCCCATACTCACGCTCAATCTCTTCCCCGGCAGGAACCAGATCCTTCGCCACTCGGGTGATCTTACGGTAAATATTCTCATTCAGAAGATTCAGATCGTCCGTGATACAATCCAGCAGGCTGATGCCCAGTGTGATTGTGCGAACATCCAGGTTCTCCTGCGTGATCATTTTGTTTGTCTCGCTCACTTCAAATATATTGATCATATTCCACTCCATCCTGCATAAAACGTGTGCTCCCGTCAGATTCGATGCATCATGTTAAAAATATCCTCATGCTGGCAGCGGATGGACACACCGATCTGCTCTCCCACTTTCTCCAGCTCCCTGGCAATCTGCGCGCCGCTCTTTGGAGACTGGGTCGCGTCCGTCACCATCATCATATTAAAATATCCCTGTACGATTGTCTGCGAAATATCGAGAATATTGACATTGTTCTCCGCCAGATACGTACAAACCTTCGCGATAATACCGACGGTATCTTTTCCTACTACTGTAATGATTGTTTTTTTCATACGTGACTCCTTCATTCTGTTGATGAACCATTCCGAACAGCATCCATCTGCGTCCTGTTGTTTTAGATCATCACTTTTTATGTATACACCGTTCTGCTTTCCTGTCACTGCCTGTGCCGGACACGCTATACTGCAATCATCTCCGACGGCCGGTCTCTTCCTGCGATCTGAATCGGGAAATCCGTTCCCTTAAACGGGTTTTCTCCCAGCGTAATCTCTTCCGTGACCGTCATCAGCGCCAGATCCTCTAAATTATTTTCCTGACTCAGATGCCCCAGCAGAATGCCTTTCATATTCTCATGCAGGATCTCTCCCACCAGACGTCCGGCGTTGTCATTGGAGAGATGGCCTTTCAGCCCCAGGATCCGCTGCTTCAGATAATACGGGTACCTTCCGACCTGAAGCATATTGATATCGTGATTGGACTCAATGAGAACCGCGTCCAGCTGCCGCAGGTGATCCACCACATAGTCATCATAGTAGCCCAGATCCGTCGCCACGGCAACGCTCTTCCCCTCATGGCTCAACCGGTAAGCAACCGGTTCCGCCGCGTCATGAGAGACGCGAAAAGGCAGCACGTCCAGATCCTGAATCAAAAAATGCTGATCAGGCGTGACCTCGTGGAACAAAGTCTCATCTACCGTTCCCAGCATATGATTGCAAAGCATTTCCTGCCTCGTTCCCGTGGAACAGTACACCGGGATCCCGTATTTGCGGGCGAGTACACCCAGCCCTTTTATGTGATCCGAATGCTCATGCGTAATCAGGATCGCGTCAAGCTCCTCCGGCTTGCGGTCAATCTCCTTTAAACCGGCTACTACTTTTTTCCCACTGATGCCCGCGTCAATCAGCACACTGGTATGTTCCGTCCCCGCAAAAATGCAGTTTCCGCTGCTGCCACTGGCAATGCTGCAAAAATTCATCTGTATCCATCCTCATTGTATGTATTTTAAGCTTTTGCATACTACCACAAAATAAGGGAAGAATCCATTCTGTTTTTCCCGTCATTCACAGTGCCATGCAAAACATGTTTTAGCGCAGCCTGACAACGAGTGTCAGGCGCACGGTATACAGCAACTGATTTGTTCCTCTACCTGCGCCCAGGCGCGCGTGACATCCTCACTGCTGTTGTCAATCACAACCTGACAGCGTCGGCGGAATTCTTCCTCACCCAGTTGATTGCTCATAATCTGATGAACCTTTTCCTGCGAATAGCCGCGTGATTTCATCAGGCGTCTCGTCCGGGTCTCCTCATCCGCATAAATATACCAGACTTCGTCACAGATCTCATCATAATGGTCTTCCAGCAGCAGCGCCGCCTCGATCACGATAAATGACATAGAATCAAAAGATTCAATTGTCTCCAGAATCCGCGCCTTCACCGCCGGATGCACAATCGCGTTCAGCTGCTCCATTTTTCTTCGGTCTGCGTACACAAGCGCGCCAAGCCGTCCCCGGTCAAGGCTTCCGTCCTCTTTTAATATTTCCGTGCCAAACGTCTCGATGATCCGCTTCCAGCACGCTTCCCCCGGCCGCTGCAGGTGATGGCCGATTTTGTCTGCTTCCAGAATGCAGGCTCCATAATGCTCTTTTAAATAAGAAAGAATCGTACTTTTCCCGGCTCCGACTCCACCGGTAAGCCCAATGATTTTCGCTTTTTCTTTTCTTCCGTCTGGCTGCATGTTCCCCCGGCCTTCTTCCCTAAATCTTCCATCGTAACCAGTCTGTTCTGGCGATTACTTTGCTTCATACCAGTTCTTTCCATCGTGAATGTCCACTTCCAGCCTGACACGCAGCCTGGCTGCGTTCTGCATCTCACGCACCATAATCTCTCGCACCTCATCCAGCTCATTGAGGGCAGTCTCTACCAGAAGCTCGTCGTGTACCTGCAGAATCAGCCGCGACTTCATCTTCCGGCTGTGCAGGCAGGCATTCACCCGGTTCATGGCAATCTTAATAATATCTGCAGCCGTACCCTGGATCGGCGCATTCATGGCGACGCGCTCTCCAAAGGAACGCTGCATGAAATTAGAGGATTTCAGCTCCGGCATCGGGCGGCGGCGGCCAAACATGGTCGTCACAAAGCCGTCCCGCTTCGCGTCCGCGACGGCTTTGTCCTGAAATTCTTTAATCCCCGGATAAGTCTTAAAATATTGCTCAATATACTCTTTTGCCTCTTTCTGCGTGATGCTCAGATTCTGGCTGAGGCCAAAGGAGCTGATGCCATAGACGATGCCAAAGTTCACCGCCTTCGCATTGCGGCGCAGCTGTGGAGTCACCTCCTCCGGCGCAACATGGAATACCTTTGCGGCAGTAGCCGTATGGATGTCCTGGGCTTCCTGATAGGCCTGGATCAGATCCTCGTCGTTCGAAAAATGTGCCAGCACACGCAGCTCAATCTGAGAATAGTCGGCGTCCAGAAATACGAAGCCGTCATCCGGCACAAATACCTTGCGGATCAGGCGCCCCAGTTCCATACGGATGGGAATGTTCTGCAAATTCGGGTCTGTACTGCTGATGCGTCCAGTCGCGGTAATGGTCTGATGAAACTTTCCGTGAATTCGTCCATCCTCTGAAATAAAATTCGCCAGACCGTCCGCATAGGTCGATTTCAATTTTGTCATCTGACGGTATTCGAGAATATCAGAGACGATCGGATAATCCGGCGCGAGCTTATCCAGTACATCGGCGGCTGTGGAATAGCCGGATTTTGTCTTTTTCCCATGCGGAAGCTGAAGCTTTTCAAAAAGAATTACCCCCAGCTGCTTCGGGGAATTGATGTTAAACTTCTTGCCCGCCTGCTCATAGATGGAAGCCTCCAACTCCCCAATGCGCCCGGTCAGCTGTTCTCCATAGTTTTTCAATTCCTGTGCCTGCACACGGATACCCACGCGCTCCATATCCGCCAGCGTAAAGACAAGCGGCATCTCGATGTCGTCAAACAGAGACTTCATACCCATCGCGGTCAGCTTTTCTTCCATCACCGGATACGCTTTCCAGAGAATCAGCGCTTTGCGGCAGGCCCAGGAGAGAAATTCTTCCGGCTTTTCTTCCAGTGCCTGCTCCAGGCTGTTTTTCCCAAAAAGCTCTGCACGAGAAGGAATCATCTGATCCAGATATTCCTTCGCGATATCCTGGCTGTCATAGCTGTCTTTCAGCGGATTCACCAGGTAGGCCGCGATTGCCTCGTCAAAAAGGAGTGTGCCAGAATCCGCTTCCGGGAGCGGAAAGCCCGGAATGTCCGTATTTAACCAGGGAAGCTGTTCTTTCAGATGCAGCGTAATGGATACTCCTCCTGCCGCAATCAATTCGGAGAGCTTCTCACAGAGATAATCCTTCGTCAGGAATCCACCGCACTCCAGAAAAAACGCCTCTCCTTCCGCGCCGCAAAGCGTGATGCCCAGGAAGACATCCCCATCCGTCAGAAGAGAAAAGGCATTCGTGCCGCCACTGAGCCGGGCAAACACATTCTCCGCCTCATTCAGGCCGCGAATCGCGCAAAAATGCTCCGTCTCCAGTGATTTTTCCTCCTCTACATGGAACCTGCCGAGCAGATTTTTAAACTCCAGCCTGCGGCAGATCTGCAGGGCGTCCGCCGTATACAGGTTTCCCAGCGCGGCGTCTTCTTTTTTCAGTTCAATCGGCGCTTCCAGATCAATTGTGGCAAGCTTCTTGCTCATCTGCGCCATATCGTAATGTTCGCGCAGCGAATTACGCGCGCGGGTCGGTGTCACCTCATCTATCCTGGCGTACGCCTCTTCAATCGAACCGAACTCCACAATGATCTTTGTTGCCGTTTTCTCCCCGATCCCCGGCACCCCCGGGATATTATCCGACGCATCTCCCATCAAAGCTTTTACATCAATGAACTCCACCGGCGTCACCTGATAACGCGCTTTCACATCCTTTGCGTAATAATCCTCAACCTCTGTCCCGGTCGCCTGCGGCTTTGGATTCCGTACCAGAATGTCGTCCGTCGGCAGCTGCAGCAGGTCCCGGTCGCCGGAAAGAATCGTCACAGACAACCCATCCTTTAACATCTGCCGGGACGCCGTACCTAGAACGTCATCTGCCTCCTAGCCCGGCAGCTCCAATACCGGGATCTCCATCGCCCGCAGCATTTCTTTCATCAGAGGCACCTGCTCGTGCAGCTCCTGAGGCATGGGCTTTCGCGTCCCCTTGTATTCCGCGGACATTTTATGGCGGAAGGTCGGCTCTTTCCGGTCAAACGCCACCGCAGCGTAAGCCGCCTGCTCCTCCTCAAACACCTTCAGCACAATATTCAGGAAACCATAGACCGCATTCGTGTGCAGCCCCTCGCTGTTTGTGAGATCCGGCAGACCATAGAAGGCCCGATTCAAAATACTGTGCCCGTCTACCAGGACAATTTTCTCTTTATTCTCCGACATCTGATGTCTCCTCTTCCAATTCTGTCACTTCCTGCTCGCCGGTTTCCCCCATCTCGGATTCAGGCTGTTCGGATTCCGTCTCCGTAAGCAATTGCTCTGCGGTGTTGTCACGCTGCTGCATGTGCAAACGCAGAATCGCACGCTCGAAGATACTGTCTGCAGCAAGCCCCTGCTTCATCTGAACGCCGGTATAAATACTGAGGATCAAAAGCAACTCCGCAACCGCCAGGATCACTCCCTGAAAAACCTTTGTCGCCTTTCTGCGGATAATACAGCGCTTTGCAGCACGGATCTCCTCGGCAAGCATTTTCTTAAAATCATATTCCTCGTGGGTGCCGGTGTCAATCGCATCGATCGCTTTGTATACCATAAAATAGGTCTCCAGCTCTTCCATACAGTCTTCACACGACTCCACATGATTCAGAAAAGCTTCCATATCGCGCTCTGACAACTCTTTTTTTACAAATGGCACGACCATGCGCCTGGCTTCATTGCATTTCATCGCGCACCCTCTCTCTGTACGGATCGATTGTATTCGATCGATGATATCTGGCCCATTGCGTCAGCCAGGTACTGTTCACCGCCCTGACCATTGCTTTCTTTACCGTTTCCCCATGGCGAAAGGATACCACAAAAGACGTTTTTATTCAACGCAAAAAAAATTATCTGTACGACCTGGAAGTTTTCTGGTAAACTGTCCTTACAGGAAATGGGGAAAGAAAAGAGGTATCTGAATATGAAAGAAAAATTATACACCATCCCGCTCAATGACGCAGTGAATGAAAATGATGAATGTCCGTTTTGTTTCATTGCGCGCAAGCTGGAACAGGACGCCATCGA
Source organism: Clostridiales bacterium (assembly GCA_020860365.1). GTDB lineage: Bacteria > Bacillota > Clostridia > Lachnospirales > Lachnospiraceae > Choladousia. The sequence goes on from JAJBUL010000219.1 coordinate 18,417, forward strand.
CTTTACGATCGGCAGCGGTTCTTCCTACATGGAGAGCGACATCCGCGAGCAGACGGACAAAATCGGCTTTTGCCAGGAACATCTGAAAAAAATGTACGATTATGGCAACACACTCGGCAACGCGCTGATCATGAAGACCCACTACCAGCGGATCATGAAAGAAATGCATGAGCAATTCGCTTCTTATACGCCTGGGAAGGTTCAGAAAATCAATCTCTTCCACCGAAAGGGCCAGGACGGAGGGGAGAATAAAAATCCCATCCAGGCATGGACAGAAGCTAAAGACGGCAGCTGCTACATCTGCCAGACGATTCAGCCGACGTTTGAGCGCTACATCGAGACATTTTTCTATCTTTACCGACAGGACGAAGCCTTCAAAGCAAAAATACTGAACGGCAAAGGGTTCTGTCTGCATCATTTTGGCACCCTCTGCCAGAATGCGGATCACTATCTGAATGAGAAGGAAAGAGCAGAATTCTACCCCGCCATGTTCGACGTAATGGAAAAGAATTTTGCACGCATTGAAGAGGATATCTCCTGGCTGGTTGATAAGTTTGACTATCGCAACCGCGACGCAGACTGGAAGAATTCGCAGGACGCGCTGACGCGCGGGATGCAGAAGCTGCGCGGCGGCTATCCGATCGATCCGCCGTATAAGGCGAAGTGAAACATTGTCTGTTTAAACCGATTCATTGAATGAAAGGGGATTCTGCTATGTTATATCCATTTATGACTCTTAATGATAATACGGAAATTGTTCACTCTGAAATGCTTGAAGACGAAACCGTGAAAGTCTGCATTGAAAAGCCTGTTTATGGTGGTTTTCACTCCGCTGTCTGCTACCTTCCAACCTACAGGTGGGAAAAAATTGATGGGTTCTCTACACAAGAAATTGATTATTTTCAAACTTTTCTGGAATCAGTTGCACATGTAATCATGGAATTAGCCAGAGATGGCGGTTTTGAAGGAGGAATGGACAGTGCCTCAAATTTTTAAAGTCGGCTCTTATACCATTTACTTTTGGATGAATGAGAACTGCCCTCTTGAACCGGCTCACGTTCATATTGCATCAGGCGTTCCTTCTGGGAATGCCACAAAAATATGGATAACGAAATCCGGAAAATGTTTATTATGCAATAACAACTCTAAAATACCAAAGAAACAGTTAAATATGATGATAAAAATCATAGAAGCACGAAGTTCGGAAGTGGTTAGCTTATGGTATGACACCTTCGGGCAGATTACCTATTTTTGTTAATCAGATTTAGGAACTGACAAAAAGGAGGCATTTTTATGGGCAGAGCAGGAAGCGGCGGCGGTGGCCGTTCTGGCGGTGGACATTCTGGAGGCGGCCGCTCCGGCGGTGGATTTTCAGGCGGAAGCCGCTCTGGCGGCGGACATACCAGCTCCGGTTTCGGACGAA
>JAJBUL010000220.1 GCA_020860365.1 Clostridiales bacterium
CCTCGATAAAATCTACGTTTTCCCAAGTTTAATTTTTCTTCATGAAACAACCCTGTGCTCCTTTTTGTTTAATTCAACAGGATAAAATTTTACCAGTATCAAAATATTTTCCGATTTTTATTTTTGCGCCGCGATGATAAGATAATGGCAGATGAGAAAAGGGAGGTAGATGCCGTGTCAGATTATATTCTTGAATTAAAAGGCATTACGAAAATATTCCCGGGCGTGAAGGCGTTGAACAATGTGCAATTTCAGCTGAAACGCGGTGAGGTGCATGCTCTGATGGGCGAAAATGGAGCAGGCAAGTCTACCTTTATTAAGGTTATTACCGGCGTACATAAAGCGGAAGAGGGCGAGATGTACTTAAATGGCCAGAAGGTCGATTTCAAAGGGCCGAGAGATGCGCAGGCTGCTGGGATTGCGGCAGTTTACCAGCATGCGACGTCCTACCCGCATCTGACGGTCGCCGAGAATATTTTCATGGGACATGAGATTATCAGACATCACATGATTCAGTGGAAAGCAATGAATGAAGAGGCGAATAAACTATTGCAGCAGCTGCATACAGATTTTGACGCGACGGCCGAGATGGGGACGCTGAGCGTGGCACAGCAGCAGATGGTAGAGATCGCGAAGGCGCTTTCGACCAACGCGCAGATTATTATCCTCGATGAGCCGACGGCGTCGCTTACGACGAGGGAATCAGAAGAGCTGTATCATATCGTGGATCAGCTCAGGGAGAAGGGCGTTTCTGTTATTTTTATCTCGCACCGGTTTGAGGATATGTACCGCCTGGCTTCGCGGGTGACGGTATTCCGCGATTCGCAGTATATCGGGACCTACAATGTGGACGAGATCACGAACGCGGATCTGATCAAGGCAATGGTTGGCCGTGAGATCAATGACCTGTTCCCGAAGCCGGATGTAAAGATCGGGAAAGAAGTGCTGCGGATTGAGAATTACACCAGAGCTGGTTTTTTCAAAGATATTTCGTTTGCGGTGCATGCGGGTGAAATCGTAGGTATGACCGGCCTGGTGGGAGCGGGGCGTACCGAGGTGATTGAGAGCGTCTGTGGTGTGACGCACCCGGACAGTGGAAAGCTGTATCTGGATGGCAAAGAGATTCATATCAAGCAGCCGTCTGACGCGATGAAGCTTGGGATTGTCCTCCTTCCGGAGGATCGCCAGAAGGAAGGCCTGATCATGAGCTGGGGGCTTGGGCGCAATGTGACACTTCCTGTGATTGATAAATACGCAAAGACCGGCCTGGACAACAACCAGAAGGAACGGGAGATTGCCAAGGAGCTTCTGGAGGAAGTGGATACGAAGGCAGTCGATATTTTTCAGCCGGCAAGCTCTCTTTCCGGCGGCAATCAGCAGAAGGTCGTTGTGGCAAAGGCTCTGAGCCAGGAGATGAAGGTCGTGATCATGGATGAGCCGACCAAGGGCGTGGACGTTGGTGCGAAAGCGGAGATATACGCCATCCTTGGAGATATGGCGAAGAAGGGATATGCGATTATCCTGATTTCCTCCGAAATGCCGGAGATCCTGGGGATGGCGGATCGGATCATCGTAATGTGCAATGGCCGGAAGACGGGTGAGCTCTCCAGAGAGGAAGCCACGCAGGAAAAGATTCTGGAGCTTTCGATGGAGAAAGGCGCCAGCGACAGAAAGGGGGCCGCGAACTGATGGAAAAGAAATCTGCGATTAAAAAAATCACCGGATCACGGGAAGCCCTGCTGGCACTGATCCTGATTGCAATGATTGTTCTGGTAGGCATTATCAACCCGGCGTTCCTGACGCCAAAGCAATTTTCAAACATGCTGAAGAATAACGCAGTCTGCCTGGTGATGTCGCTTGGTATGCTCTGCGTGATGCTGGTAGGCGGGATTGATATCTCCATTATGTCCACACTCGCCTTTGCCGGTATGGCGATCGGTGTACTGATCAAGGGCGGATATATTTCGAATACATTCCTGATCTTCCTGATTGCGATGCTGATCGGCCTTGGCTGCGGCCTTCTGGTAGGTTTTGTGATTTCCAGGGCAGACGTGCCGCCAATCATCGCTACGATGGGTTTCCAGTACATCTTCCGGGCGCTGGGGTATCTGATCTCCGACGGCGGCGACTGGGTGAGCGCAGCAGAGCTTGGAAATTTTAAAAATTTTGGTACATCGAGATTCCTCGGCCTGAACTGCGTGATCTGGATTATTATTTTCTGCTACATTATTTTCTTCATCTTTATGAAATGGTTCCCGCTGGGCCGCAAAATCTATGCGGTCGGGAGCAATCCGGAGGCGGCGGAGGTTTCCGGTATTAACGTAAAGAATATGAAACTCTTGGTTTACACCATTATGGGTGTGCTCGCCGGCCTTGGCGGCGCGATCAATGTCGCGGTATACGCTTCGGCTATGCCGAATATGCAAAAAGGCGGAGAGATGGATGTCATTGCGGCTTGCGTCATTGGCGGCGTCAGCATGAGCGGCGGCCGCGGATCCGTCGTAGGCGCCCTGCTGGGCGCACTGATCCTGGCGCTGATCGCGAAAGCGCTTCCGTTGATTCCGTTCTTCGATCAGCTGTGGCTGAATACGATTAAGGGCATCATCATCCTGGTGGTAGTGGTACTGAATGTCATCCTGCAGCGCATGGCGGACAGGAACGCGTTAAAGGGAAGGGAGATGTGATCCATGGCTGGAAAATCTGGAAGAAGTATTAACAATGTGCCGGAAAATCCGGTGAAAAAAGCACTCCTCAGTTGGGAAGGAATCCTGATCGTCCTGTTTGTCGCGGTCAATATATTCTGCATCTGGTTTTCGGAGTATTACAATATCTCCAGCGTACTCCGGCAGATGCCGGTATACCTGGCAGAAGTATTCCTCATGCTGGCGATGGCGTTTATCCTGGTGCTTGGGGAGATCGATATTTCCGTCGGTTCCATCGTCTGCCTTTCGGCGACGCTGACCTGTATGATGAGCAACACCGGCGCCCCGTTTGTCATTGTTGTTCTGACCGCGCTTGTAGTCGGGACGATCTGCGGCATGGTCAATGGACTGATCCTGACCCAGTTTCCGGAATTGCCGCCAATGATTGTGACGCTGGCCACACAGATCATTTTCCGCGGGATTGCGGAGATCGTTCTGGGAAGCGGCGGCAGCATTTCCGTGAAAAATACGGCTGGCTTTAAGGCAATTGCCGGTAAGGTCGGCACGGACATCAAGGTTCCTTACATCTTGTTTCTGGTATTGATTCTCGGAGTCGTCTTTGCGGTCATCCTGGGCAAATCCACATTTGGCCGTAAGGTATATGCGATCGGTACAAACCGTGTGACCGCGCACTATTCCGGAATCCATGTACAGAAGATCCGCTTTATCATCTACACCGTAATGGGTACCATGTCAGGCCTTTGCGCCCTGTTCATGATTTCCTCTTCCTACGGTGCGAACACCACAACAGGTGAGAACTTCGAGATGGACGCGATCGCGATGGCGGTATTCGGCGGCATCTCCTCGATGGGTGGCAAAGGAAACCTGGCAGGCGGCCTGATCTCTGCATTTATTATCACCTGCCTGCGCATCGGTCTCGGCCAGAAAAACGTGTACGCACAGGTCATCCTGCTGATCATCGGCGTCCTGCTGATCTGCGCGGTCGCTCTGCCGAATATCGTACAGCAGATACAGAAGGCGCTCAGTGTGAAAAAGAAGGCATGAAACCCTTCCATATGATTCCGATTGGTTTCCCGCCGGTGAAGAAGGCTCCGGCGGCTGCAAATAAAACAATTTTATCTTAAGGAGGAACAGAAAATGAACAAAAAAATGGTAAGTGCACTCCTTTGTGGAGCCATGGTACTTAGTATGGCAGCTCCGGCAGCATACGCAGAGGAAGAAGGCGTGAAGATTGCTCTGGTTGCAAAGCTGGCAGGTGATGCGTTTTTCGAAGTGGCAGCAGAATCTTTCGTAGAGGCTGCGGAAGCAGAAGGCGCGAGCGTGGAAGTGGTATACCCGGAAGAGGCGACCGCTGACGCACAGATCAAGGTACTGGATAACCTGATTTCCCAGGACTTCGATGTAATCTGCATTTCCGCAAATGATGAGAACGCTCTGCAGGCGAAGCTGGAAGAAGCGATGGATGAGGGCATCCAGGTCGTATCCTTTGACTCCGCAGTAAACGCGGACAGCCGCGAAGTATTTGTAAACCAGGCTGGTACAACAGAAGTGGCACAGGCTCTGATGGACGCAGTCTATGATATCTGCGACGGAGAAGGCCAGTGGGCCATCCTTTCCGCTACCTCACAGGCGACCAACCAGAACGCATGGATCGCTGCCATGCAGGAGATCATGGAGTCGGATGAGAAGTACGCAGACCTGGAACTGGTAGAAATCGCATATGGCGATGATGAAGCACAGAAGTCGACCGACCAGACCGAAGCTCTGATCACAAATTACCCGGATCTGAAGTGCATCTGCGCGCCGACCACGGTTGGTATTGCTGCGGCTGCGAAGTACCTTCAGGACAATGAGTGCGCGTGCAAGCTGACCGGCCTTGGACTTCCGTCCGAGATGCTGGAGTACACCGGCGACGGCGATGAGTATTCCTGCCCGTATTTCTATCTGTGGGATATGGAAGGCCTTGGCGCTCTGAGTGCATATACCTGCATCGCGATCGCTGACGGTATGATCACTGGCGCAGAGGGCGAAACCTTTACCGCTGGCGACCTTGGCGAATTTGAGATCGTGGCAGCTTCCGATGGCGGCACAGAGATCATCCTTGGCGATCCGATGGAATTCAACCCGGAGAACGTAGCGGAGTGGGCAGAGGTCTTCTAAGCAGCTGAAACGACGTGGTGTAGTGACAGAAACGGAAAAAAGATAAAGATTCCTTCATGAAAGCAGTACCGCCGACTAAGTCGGTGGTACTGCTTTATTGTTAGGGCATGGCCCTGTTCTCCATTAAGAGAACGGATGGAGATTTTGGTAAGATATTTCTTGTAGCGACCTGCTGCATGATGTATAATATCCCATATATATGTGGAGATACCAATACCGTCTTAGGCTGCAGCTTATGGATGAGTATTTCGTGCAAACTGCAATATTTTTCGTAAAAGATATAATGCCAGGAGGAAAATCATGAGGACAATTGAGGCGATCATTCAAAGGCTGGGATATGGTAAGTCGGAAAAGCTGTTCCGCTTATCTGCAATGGATGCATGCGCCGACATATCATGGTATAGCAGGAGAATACTGCGGGAACTGAAGCCATACGCATTTTATAGCATAAATGGGAATATCATGGTTGCTTTTTTTGATGATATCCATCTACGCAAAGACATCCAGAAGAAGATCTGGAATGCCCAGATTCCGGTTATCATTTCTGATGAAGGAAACTATGTTAAAATCTATGATGGGACAAGTATGTCGCTGGATGGGAATAGCCAGGTTAAATTGAATGATATTGACCAATATGACTCGGAACTCTGCAGCGAAGACGATGACTTTTCCTATTGGAATGTGACAGGACATCTGCTATTCAATATATTTGGGCAAAAGAAAAGGCACCAGGGTTTCCATGAAACCCTGGTTGATAACCTCCAATATATTACAAAGAAACTGAAAATAAGATATGGGATTTCATCTGCAAACAAGTTAATGCTCAGGGTCTTATTTATTCGCTATCTCATCGACCGTGGGGTGAACATTGGTTTTCCAGGGCTGAATGGTGATGTTGCCCAATCACAGGAATGTTTCCTTGAAATAATCCGGGACAAAGCCCTGTTTTTCAAGCTGGTGGATTATCTGAAATGCAAATTCAATGGAAACCTGTTTGAAATACTGGACGATAAGGAAAAAGAAGAGATCACAGATGACGCCCTTATGGAGCTGTATTATTTCCTGACGGCAAAAGTAGAGATGGAAACAGGCCAGCTTTGCCTGTTCCCATTTTATGATTTTAATATTATCCCGGTTGAATTAATCAGCAACATATACGAAATTCTGCTTGGTCGGGAAAAACAGGAAAAAGATAAATCTTTTTATACCCCAGAATACCTGGCAGATTATATGGTAGGCCGTACGGTTGGAGATTATCTTACTGATGCAAGGGAGTGTTCTATCCTGGATCCTTCGTGCGGATCTGGGATTTTCCTCGTCAAATCACTTCAAAGGATATTGGAGCGGAACGTGGATGATAATGGCTTTATTCAGGATAAAGAGAAACTAAATGCACTGGTTACGGACAATATTTATGGCGTTGATTACAATGAAGAAGCTGTCGATGTAACGATATTCTCTATTTATATTACGATTCTCGATTACCAGAACCTGAGAAGACTGAAAGATTACCAGTTTCCGCTCTTAAAAGGGACAAATATCGTTTGCGGGGATTTTTTTGATAAAGAAAAAATGGCCTTAATTGAAAAAGCTGATTATACATTTATACTTGGGAACCCGCCCTGGGGCCGGATGGCACAGCAGAAATACAAAGAATACTGTGCCAGTAAAAAAATCATCGCCCAGGATGGCGAAATCTGTGTTGCTTTTTTGGAAAAAGCACAGGAGATTGGGGGGTCTGAGACACAATGTAGCTTTGTCATTCCTTCTAAATTACTATATAAAAAGAAATCCCCTTCTATCGCATTAAGGCAGAGACTCCTCTCGAACACGCAGGTCGAGCAGGTATTGGAACTTTCAGCAGCCCGGAAAAGGATTTTTAAAGGGGCTGTAGCACCGGCGGCTGTTTTGTCTTTCCGGTGCAAAGAGTGTGATGAAAACCATAAAATAGAGTATATCAGCCTGAAACCAAATGAATACCTGGCTTCGCCCGGTATTATTATGATTGAACCGGATGATGTTAAGTATGTAAGGCAGCAGCTTCTCGCAGAACATGATGAGTTGTGGAAAATACTGGTATATGGGGGGTACTGGGATTTTGAACTCCTGGACAGCCTGCGCAATAATTTTAAGACCATCCGGGAAGCTGCAAAAGAACACGGTTTTATTATGGAAAAAGGGCTGCAGGATCATGTCGGAGATGGGCATGACGCTTCGCATTTGGTGGGCAGAAGAATCCTGGATTCCCAAAAAGCAGTGGATCATTTTTCCCTGGATGGGGCAGCATCTTCTGTTTTTACAAAAGAAAAAATCCACCGGACAAGGACACCAGAAATCTTTGAGGCACCTTATGTCCTTTTCAGGAAAGGCCTGGATTGTTCGGATTATTCTATCCGCGCAGCATATTCCGGGCAGGATTATTTATACAGGGAAACAATTAGCTGTATCAAAGGGGGACAGGGGGATGAAAAACTTCTTCTTAATTTGTGTGGGCTTTTAAACTCCAGGTTGTTTTCCTATTTCAACCTGATGCTTGGCTCTTCCGCAGGTATTGAAAGGGAGCAGGTATTTTTAGACGAACTGGCTGGTTACCCGTATGCGTACAGTGATGAACTTGCAGGGCTGGTCAGGCAAATACAAAACGAAGGATTTAGTAAGGAACTGCAAAACAGGATAGATAACTGCGTCTTCCGGATGTATGGATTGCAGGATAACCCGTTTGTGGATTATGCTTTATCTGTCCAGATCCCGATTCTTTGCGGTACATACAATGTCTCCAATTGTACGGCGAGCATATTAGAGCAGTATGCAAAGGCTTTTGGCAGTATATGGGATGAGGAATTCCCACAAAGTGGCGTGTATAAAACGATCCGTATTTATCCTGACATAAAAGGGAAATATGCAGCAATGGAGGTTCGTCTTTCTTTTGAATGCCCGCAGGATGATATGATTATTGTCAAAAATGCTGATGAAGATGTTCGGACTTTGTCTGCCTTAATGGTTTATCAGCTCAATGACTGTTTTTACCAGACGAAAAATATGATAAAGTTTACAGAAGACTCATTTATAATTATCAAGCCAATAGAAGCCAGGCACTGGCATTCGGCTATGGCAGTAAAAGATACTTATCAGGTGTTAAATTCGATTCTGTTTAAGGAGACAAATGAAGATGATACTGAATAAAAAAATACGGCAGGCTCTGGAGCAAGCTTCGTTTGAGAAAATTACAACTTATATTTTGGATATGTGTGAGTTTGCCGTAAAAGATTACCAAAGGAAACAAAAGAAGTTCCCCAACAATGAACCTGCGATCAGCGGAATCCTTGTGAAAAAATATATGCAGGAGCAACGGAACGCTTATAAGATGTCCGGATATATATTCGATGTTGAGGTACAGGAAAATTATACAGGTTATGGAAAATATGCCGGAAGGGCGGATATTCGGGCTTTGCTAAAAAGTGATTTCATTGCAGAAGATGTGTATTATATCGTCGAATGTAAAAGAATTGACGGCTCAAATATATTAAACGAGAGATACGTGGATGAAGGCGTTAGCCGGTTCGTTTCGGGGAAATACACTTCCCCTTATGGGAAAAATATTATGCTCGGATATGTTGTAAAAGACATTGATGTCTCTGCAAATACTGTGCAGATTGAAAATATACAGAATTTAAAGCCTGATCCATGTATGCATGGGCATTTTCAGTCTCTGGGTAAGAGAGGCGTTACAAATTATTATACCTGTGTTTATCAGAACCAAACATTTAATCTGGAAATATGGCATATGTTTTCAGACTTATCGAATGTTGTTTGATAATGATGTCAAGGCCGTTTTTCAAAGCGAAAGTATTGGAACTCGCACATGAGACATGAGCGTCGCCCATCGCGAAGCGATCTACAATTGGCGACGCGACTTGCCGCCGGTGCTGCGTGCCAGTGGCACGCGTTTAGCACCGACCGGAGCGAAAGCGGAGACGAAGCGAGGGGGCGTTTCCATCACATCCAGCCTGGAATACAACGATGAGAACTCGTTGATCTGCGCGATTCTTCTGGCATACTATACGGCGCAGAATTATTACGAGATATTCCGTGAGCTGCCAACTGGAAAGGGATTTGCTGATTATGCCTTCATTCCGCGAAAGGGTACTGACAAACCAGCGTTGCTTATAGAACTTAAATATAACAAGTCCGCGGATACCGCGATTCAACAGATACATGACAATCGTTATGTTGGAAAGCTGAAAGGTTTCGGCGGCAAGGTAATGCTTGTCGGGGCGAACTATGATAAGGATGCGAAAGGCGAAAAGCAGGGATGGGAGGTCATAGCAGTTTATCAGGACGTGTAAACACGAAAAGGACACAATTTATACATCTAAATAATGAAAAAGGTGGTGAACAATACATCGAAACATTTTTTCCCTTGACAGAGTGTCTGGCATTTCGTATAATATTCGAGTGGGAATTCCCACTTTGACATCTGCATGTTTTATTGAGAATTGGGCATTGTATCATATGTCTGTACTCGCGTAGCGAGTATGGACGCAGGCCGCGCCAATCGCGCAGCGATTTTCAATTGCGCGGCTTTCATTGTTTCAGGAGGTGCATTATGCAGGCGATAAAAGATTATGTTGTTCATATCGATAGTAAAAAGAGAGTCACTCTTCGCGGTGCCTCATACCAGTATTATAATGTCAAAGAATACGATAATGGCTATATTATGCTCGAACCACGCGAACTTGTGGTACCGGCATCCATATCTGCGAAGGCTCTTGCTGATATGGACAGATCAATTGCAAATTTTAAAGCTGGTACTGTTTCGGAAGAGATTGATTTGTCCGATTTTTGATTCGTTGGTGATATTAGTGACATCTGACTTTTCGTTGTGAATTTTTATGAGGTGGCAGCTTGACATATAAAATACGAATGGGGATTCCGGAAATGGAGCAGCTCTGGAACAGATTGCAGCAGGAATATCGGCTTGGAACGATACGGAAAAAAGATGAACAGTTGTATAAAAAGTGGGGCAGGTGCAGTTGCAGTATACCGGTCTTGTCATTCATGACGGTGCATGGTTCTATATTACAGATGGCATTCTGGATACCACGGTAAATGGCCTGATTCCGTATGACGGAGAGCGGTTCCTTGTAGCGGCGGGACGGATGGTACGCGAATACAGCGGCCTGTGGCTGAATTCCGTCATCATTGGCGGAGACAACCAGTGGTATTTCATCGGAAGCGGCATGGTACAAAACGTATCCTGTGTGGCTCTATATGATGGCGCGTGGTTTGTAGTTGAAAATGGCGTTCTTGCTTCTGGCTACAATGGGACAATGGAATATGGCGGAGCCCTGTTCCATGTGGTGAACGGGCAGCTTTACAGCTAAAATAAATACGTAGTTAGTGGGCGGAATCAGTTGGAAACGGCTGGTGCTGCCCGTTTTTTTAAATTTGCTACCTGAAAATTGTACAGGCGGAAAAAATGAGAATGGAATCTTAAAGCTCTGATTATTCAGCGAAGAAATAACATTCTTTAAAGATTGTGATAATGCACGGAAACAGGGAAAGTGTCTGCAGGGTGAAAAATTTTATTGCAGAACGAGAATTAATCGCTATAATTAAGTGTAAGAAATTTTGAATTGTTTTCAACCTTTCCTCAGAAAGAACAGGGTGAGATAGATGGGAATTTATTTAAATCCGGGGAAAAAAGGATTTGAGACGATATTGAATGGTCTGTATGTTGATAAGACCGGACTGATCGACTATGTGAATAGTACGCTGGATACACCGCTAAAGCTGACATGTTTCAGCCGCCCAAGGCGGTTTGGCAAGTCCTTTGCGGCCAAAATGCTGTGCGCCTATTATGACAGGAGCTGTGATTCCCATGCATTGTTTGATGGGCTGGAGATTTCGAGGAAAGCTTCTTTTGAAAAACACATAAATCGGTATGATGTAATATATATGGATATTACCTGGTTTATATCCCGCTCGAAGACCAGAAAGACCAATATTCTGACGGATATGCAGATGGCGGTCATTCATGAATTGAAAGAGTCATTTCCTGCTTGTGTAAAAGAGAATGAAGTATATCTTCCGGATGCGTTGACCGGCATCAGCCAGAAGACAGATAGAAAATTCTTTGTGATTATTGATGAATGGGATGCTCTGTTTCGGGAAGCGAAAGATGACGAGAAATTGCAGGAAGAATATGTCCAGCTGTTGAGAGGATTGTTTAAAGGAGGTACGGCTACGGATGAAACAATCGTCGGATCCTATATGACAGGAATCCTTCCAATTAAAAAGTACGGTACCGAGTCAGCACTGACTGATTTCCAGGAATATACCATGGTGAATCCAGACGAACTGCTGCCTTACGTGGGATTTTCAGAGACGGAAGTGAAAAAGCTTTGTGAGCAGACGGGAGCCGATTATGAGAAAATGAGATGCTGGTACGATGGCTACTCTTTTGGAGGTTCGGAGTCGGTATACAATCCCAATTCCGTTATGCTTGCAATCCGTAAGAAGAGATTCAGAAATTACTGGAGGGCATCAGAAACATTTGAGTCTTTGAAAAGCTATATTACGAGCGGTTTCGATGGCTTGAAAGATGCAGTTATACGGATGCTGGGAGGCCAGCACATTAATGTGGACACCAGCACATTCCAGAACGACATCATTTCCCTTGACAGCCGGGATGATGTGCTGACATTACTGGTACATCTGGGGTATTTGGCATATGATGAGAACGAAGAAGAGGTATATATTCCGAATCTTGAGGTTGCTGATGCCTTTAAAACGGCAGTAAAAAGTACAAAGTGGAATGAAGTAAACAAAACTTTGTCACAGTCGGATCATCTGCTGAATGCAACGATTCAGGGCGATGCACAGACCGTTGCGGAAGCATTGGAACTCGCACATGAGACATGCACATCCAGCCTGGAATACAACGATGAGAACTCGTTGAGCTGCGCGATTCTTCTGGCATACTATACGGCGCAGAATTATTACGAGATATTCCGTGAGCTGCCAACTGGAAAGGGATTTGCTGATTATGCCTTCATTCCGCGAAAGGGTACTGACAAACCAGCGTTGCTTATAGAACTTAAATATAACAAGTCCGCGGATACCGCGATTCAACAGATACATGACAATCGTTATGTTGGAAAGCTGAAAGGTTTCGGCGGCAAGGTAATGCTTGTCGGGGCGAACTATGATAAGGATGCGAAAGGCGAAAAGCGAAAGCATCACACATGTATCATTGAAGAAATGTCTTATTCTATAAGGATATGCGAATGATAGTTTGGATTTTTTCAAAGTTGGGATTTTCGGTGCGATAAACAGTATCCGAAGCCGGGCAGAGGAAATCATTCTGACCGAGATTGTCTACGAGGAGCTTTGATATGGATAGAGATTTGAAGCAGTATCAGCATGGGGACGCTCTTTTGGGAAATCGCGGCTGGACATGATCCGGGAGTACGCCGACATTCAGGAGCTTGACGCCGAGACCCTGCAAAAACTCATCCGGGAGATCACCGTCCATGAGGATATCGACGAGGACGGAACCTTGTTCCATGTGGTGAACGGGCAGTTCTACAGCTAAAATAAATACGTAGTTAGTGGGCGGAATCAGTTGGAAACGGCTGGTGCTGCCCGCTTTTTTTGTTTCCACGGAAGAAAATTCAATAAAATAATCATTTAATAGCTTGAGTTTTTTACGGGAATGAGATACTATAGTTTATATTTAGAGCAAAACAATTTAATTTAAAACTGTCTTGTTCTAAATTTAGATCATGGAGGGCGATGGAATGAACTTATATTTTGAGCTTCTGGGACACCCCGTATTTACCGTGGAGGACGTTGCGCAGTATTATAACAATACTAATAGTGTGCGTTCTGCGTTGAAAAGACTGGTAGATCAGGGCCTGGTAGTAAGGGTCAGGAACAACCTTTATACCTGTATCAGTGGAGAGAGTGGCTCTCCGGTTGCAAACCGCTATCAGATCGCGTGTGCAGTTACAAAAACAGCGTGCATTTCACATCATACTGCAATAGAATATTATGGGTTATCAGACCAGATTTATTATGAAGTATATGTTTCATCGGAGACGAAGTTTCGGGAATTTGAATTCGATGGGTATGTATACAGGTACATACCCGCCAGATTCCGAAATGGTATTGAGGATGTAGGATACAGTGGAGGAGTTCGCGTAACGGATTTGGAGAGAACTTTGGTGGACAGCATAAATGACATGGATCATATTTCTGGAATTGAGGAAATTATTTCATTTATCAGGGCAATCCAAAGACTTGATGAAAAGAGACTGCGCCAATATCTAATTGCTTATGGAAAGCAGTTCTTATTCCAAAAAACAGGATATTTGCTTGAAACGTATGTAAGCATGGAAATAGACGATGGATTTTATGAGTTCTGTCGGGAACATATTGGAAAAAGCAAACGATACCTGCCAAAAGACATCCGGCATGGAACCTACAATTCGAAATGGAAGCTGATTGTTTCAGGGGCAATAGAGATATCGAAGAATGGGGAGTATGAGATATGATTGAATATAATAAAACAGAGCTTGGAAGAGAAGCAAGAAAGTTTGGCTTTGTCAGGGACACATTTGAAAAGGCTTTGCGGTTAAAGGAAATACTGAAATATTTCAATGATCAGGAATTCCTGGCAGAGCATCTTATATTGAAAGGCGGAACTGCAATTAATACGGTCATCTTTAATCTGCCGAGATTGTCAGTTGATATTGATATGGATTATATTCCAAATGGAACAAGAGACGAAATGGAGTCTTGCAGGAATAAAATATCTGCCATTATCAAGGACTACATGGAATCGGAAGGGTATTCTCTTTCATCTGCGTCTCGTTTTAGCTTCAGCCTGGACGCATTTTTGTATCAGTACCGGAATTCGTCAGGAAATAGAGATAATATCAAGATTGAATTGAATTATTCTCTCAGAGCGCATCTTTTTGAGCCGGTTTATTTGCCAATGCTTGTATCATATGACGGCGGCCTGTTTTTTATCAAAAACGGCTTGATTGATTTTGACGCAAATGAACGCTGCCAGTATGAGGATGTATAGTACTGTGGGACAATGGAATATGGCGGAGCCTTGTTCCATGTGGTGAACGGACAGCTCTACAGCTAAAACAGAAGAATTCAGCCGCTTGCTACAGGAAAATGTGAAATGAAAGGGAAAGCCCAGGGTTCCTGGCTTTCCCTCATTCTTACTTGTCCGAATCCGCACGTCGGATCAGGCAGTCTTTTCCAAGAAATGCTGCGCCATAACACAGAATGGTTCGGTATCCCTCAATCTGAAGATTTCTTGTGTACTGTTCTTTTTGAATCTGGTCAAGCGCTTCCTGACATTCAGATTCGAGCGTGGATCCCTTCTTTTTTCCTGTCCACTTAGCTTCAATGACAATCGCGCGTCGGTGACGACGCTCTTTAATAGTAATGTCTGCCCGGCCTTTTCCCTGCTCAGAATTCGATTTCACCTCATACCCGGCTCCGGAAAACATGCCTGCGAGAAAGGCATGATAAAAATCTTCCTTATAATCGAAATAACTGATCGTATCGAACAGAATATCAGAAACATTTTTTGTCAGCTTTTCATCTTCTCCATTCCACCATTCATGAAACAGTTCACTTCGGTCCCTTGCCACGATGGAAGCCTCAAACCAGGCCTGTACGGTATCCCGGAACACGGATTTGACTTCTTCATTCGGAATACGGAGGGAAGTTTTTCCCTCCTGAGGAGTCATTCCCTCCGGAAGCTCTTCAGGCAATACCTGCGTCAGATATCCGGTCAGGTACAGAATGCTCCAGAGATTGTCCTCGGAAGAGTGAGCAATATCATATGTTAAATCTTCGCGGATTCTTTCCTGAATCACTCCACCAGCAAGCAGTGTTTCAAATTTATCATTTACATAGATTCCTGGCAACTCGATAAACTTTCGAATAATGTTATTGTGACTTGTATCCAGCCAGTAGTTGCCGGGAACAGCGTTTTCATTCTCGTTCAGAGCCAGTACATGAAGCAAAACATCCCATGGGCAATAGATCTCTGTTGTTCCAAAACGATAACCATCATACCACCTCTTCATTTCAGGCAAAGCTTCTGAGAGTTCGGCATCTGCAAGAATCTGAGATACTTCCGCTTCTGTAAATCCAAAGCAATCCTGATATCTGGTATCCGAGATCGAACTTGAAACAAAGTTATTTGCCCCTGTAAAAATACTTTCTTTCGCGACTCTGAGACAACCTGTCACAACAGCAAACTTAAGATCGGAATTGGATTTCCATGACATCCCCAGCAGCGTTCGAATAACATTCAGCATATCCTCGTAATAGCCATAATCGTTTGCTTTCGCCAAAGGTACGTCATACTCGTCTACAAGCAGAATTACTTCTTTCCCATAATGTGTACGCATCATGCGAAGCAGCGTACTCAAGGCGTTTTTTATATCTGATAAATCCCCTTTTCGGAAGCAGAGTCTGGAAAAAATCTCTTTATCCGCAGACAGTATCTCTTCATCCTGCATCAAATATATGTGTTCATTACAGAGATTCGCAATCGTATACTGCAGCATTCCATATGCGTCCTGAAAATCGCGACCACTTACATCTTTTAAGGTCAGGAAAATCACTGGCCATTGATTCATCCACTGCGCACACAGTTCCCTATTGTTGGAAATCTTAAGCCCTTTAAAAAATTCACGGCTGTCCTTGCGGATGTCGAAGAAACTTGCCAGCATACTCATTGCAAGTGTTTTTCCAAAGCGACGGGGGCGAGTGATCAGGTTTACTGAAAACTGAATGCTCAGGAGTTCATGAATGAGATGCGTCTTATCGATATAATAACAATGATTTTTTCGCACAGTTTCAAAAAGATCAATGCCATAAGGCAGATGAATGTTTGCCATCTTCAACACACTCCTTCCACTAATAGATCTTATCGAAAGCTGCGTCAGAAAATTCCGATAAAAGGGAAGCAAGTCCTGTCAATCACAATCTGAATCCATTGTTCTGCGAAGCAGCCTTCCATAACTATAACAAATTCCAGCCAGATAGCGCGGCAACATGGCAGCATGACATCCGCCTATGATGCCAGACTGCCTTGAATTGTTCTCTTTCCTGAAGGAAGTATAACACATTTGATTTCGTTTAGCTATAATAATAAGAAGATTTTTAATGAATCGGAAGCTTTTTGGAATCAATCGCTGTTGATTCTGTGTTTCAGAATATCATTGATAATAACCTTTCCAATATCCGTCTCAATATCAGGTGGCGGCAATAAAAGGTATTGAGATCGGAGAAATTGGTTTTATTTCCATCAATGGTTTTGAGGCAGACGGTGATGATTATATCTGTCTGGAGGGAACTGCGCTGTACCAGTGAGAAAATCTCCCTGTCTGATTATACCGAACGTATGTTTCTCACCCATTTTTGCCTCGAAATGGGTGATGTCAAATCAGAAAACTTATGATATACTCACATCATCTTATTATAAATTCATGAAATCTTAACAGAAATGAGGTTGACAATATGAAATTTGCCGCCATAATTTTGACAGACAGACAGACAGACAGACAGACAGACAGACAGACAGACAGAGCATAACTCTGTTCTTTTTTGCTATTCCGAAAAGAATAAAGCACTTTTGTGGGGCGTGTCTTGCCCGTGGATCTTCCACGGACGGGATGCGCCTCTTTTATGTACACAGGCACTTGATAACAGCGCAGACGGGCTGGTCTCGGCAAGCCGCCCATACTCGATTCTATAGCTAAAAATATTTTGGAGTCAGTGAGAACAAATGCGTAAAGGAAAATTATTATATCTGCTACTGCAGATGGAAATGGAGGAAGTGATATGAAACGAATTTTATCAATGGTATTAACAATTTCCCTCGCCTTTTCTATAGTTGCAACGCCAGCCTTGGCAACAGATGACCATGTCCATGATGAATCCTGTGGATACAGCGATGGACAATGTATTTATGAGTTGGATGAAGCAGGAGGAACAGACGATTCGGCAGCGGATGCGCCTGAATCAGGGGAAACGACGGTTGCTTTGCCTTCGGATACGAACGATGAAGGTGTTTTGGAAGGTGAATCGGATGCCGAATCGGTAGAAACTGAGGAAGAAAACGGAGAAGAAACAGGAAACGGTCAGGCAGGTGACACTGACGAAGAAATAAAAGAGACAGACAACGCCGCCGAATCAGAAGGTATATCTGCCGACAATGCAGACGGAGTGGATGAGGATTTATCAGAAGCAGATTTGAAAACAGAGGAAGAAAGCGATGAAACAGAAGAGTCTGAGCAATTTGTATTGCAGTCGTTTGCGCTGACAGCTACAATGTCCCTTGCATCTACTTCCGGAACGGGGTGGACATTAGATGATGACGGCAAGCTTACCATTTCCAGCGATGCAGGTATGAGCGATTGGTGCAGTAACCGTACATCTTATAACTCTCAGGTGACATCGGTCGTTATAGAATCAGGAGTAACCTCTATCGCAAGTAATGCTTTTAAGGATTGTACGAATCTGACAAGTGTGAGCATCGGAAGCGGAGTAACAGCAATAGGGGAAAGCGCATTTCGGGCTTGTAGCAGCCTGACCACTGTAGAGATTCCGGATAACGTGAAAACAATAAAAAATAATGCATTTTATTATTGTACGAACCTGACGAGTGTGAGCATCGGAAACGGAGTGGAAACAATAGGGGAAGGCGCATTTTCATACTGTAGCAGCCTGACGACTGTAACGATTCCAAATAACGTGGAAACAATAGGAAATAATGCTTTTAAGAATTGCACGAACCTGACAAGTGTGAGCATCGGAAACGGAGTGGAAACAATAGGGGAAGGCGCATTTTCATACTGTAGCAGCCTGACGACTGTAACGATTCCAAATAACGTGGAAACAATAGGAAATGATGCATTTCAGAGTTGTACGAACCTGACAAGTGTAAGCATCGGAAGCGGAGTGGAAACGATAGAAAAGTATGCATTTTATGATTGTACTTCTCTTGTGGATGTCTATTATTCTGGCAGCGAGAATGACTGGGGAACCATCAGTATTGGAGACAGTAATACTTATTTAACCAATGCCTTTATCCATTACAACAGCTCATCGGCGCATACTTACAACCACAGTACCGTCTTTAACTGGGATTCGGATTATTCAAGCTGCACGGTGACAGTCGGCTGCGACGGCTACAGCTTCACAAAGACATTGAATTGCTCCGTGAGTTCTACGGATGCGGCGAAGAAAATTCTCTACACAGCGGAAGTGACGATCGGTATTGTGACATATTCGGATACGCAAACGGTTTCTAAAATTCCGGCACCGACCCCGACAGTCACTGTTTCAGAAGTGACGGCAAGCAGCATTACGGTTACCGCACCTTCTGACGACAATCAGAACCAGTATGGTGTGGCTGTATATAGCATGGATGGCACTACGTGGCAGCAATCCAATGTCTTTAATAATCTGTCAGCAGGGACATCCTATACGGTATATGTAAAATATTCGGGAAATGCGACTTATGCGGAATCCGAAGCTGGTTCCACTACTGTAACGACTAATATTGTAGTTACATGGGTTGATGCGGATGGCACCACGGTTCTGGAGACAGATAACAGTGTGGCATACGGAACCAGGCCGAGCTATGACGGGAACACGCCGACGAAAGCAACTGACGACACCTATATCTATACTTTCAGCGGCTGGTCGCCGGAGGTGAGCGTGATAACCACGAACACCACCTATACCGCCGTATACAGCAAGACCTATGTTGCTCCGGCGGCAGGCGCGGGTTACGCAATCGACTACTCCGCGGAAACCGCGACGGCGGCGAGCGGTTACGAAATCAGTACGGATGGCAGCACCTGGAGCAGCGGTACACTTGCTGTCATCCCAGGCGGCACACTGTACGTCCGCAGAGTGGCAGATACAGAGACAAGTGCAAGCGTGGCAACGGAGAACACACTTGCCTCCCGTCCGGGTGCGCCGGATGTCACGGCAGTGGACGAGGTGTGGTATGGCGAGAGCGATGGACAAATCACCGGTGTGACGACTGCTATGGAGTACAGCGCGGACGGCAGCACCTGGATAGCCTGCACCGGCACGACGGTTGATGCCCTCGCGGCGGGGACATACTATGTGCGCTACAGGGCGACGGACAGCGCGTTCACCGGCACGGCGGCAAGCGTGACGATTGGAAGCGGCACGGAGCGCACCTACGACCTGGCTGTCATCGTTTCCGACCTTGCCGCCGTGACCTATGGCTACACGCAGTCCGACGTGGCGAGCATCACGATTACAAGCAGCGGCAACAGCGACGCGACAATTTCCGGCGTTACGGTTAATTCTACGAACTTTACCATTGCGGGCAGCGGCAGCACCGTGCCCGCGGGCGGCTCTATCGATACATGGACAATTCAGCCCGCTGCGAACTTAAACGCAGGGACGTACAGCGACACGATTACTGTGAAATATAACGGCGGCGCGACGGCCACGGCAGAAGTTTCTTTTATTGTAAACAAGGCTGCACAGTCTATTTCTTACAATGCGGACAGCGTGTCCAGGCATATCAATGACGCAGCATTTATCATTAAACTGACGGAGGCAACTGTGGGTGGTGGGATTATCTATGCTTCCGGTAACAAAAATGTTGCAATCGTGGATGAAAATAGCGGCGAAGTGACAATCGTTGGTGCAGGCACTGCAATTATTACAGCTACCGCAACGGGAACCGACAACTATGAAGCAGCCACAGCAGCCTACACTCTTACGGTGACCGGTCATACTACGGAAATCCGGAACGCGAAGGATGCGACCTGCACGGAGGACGGCTATACGGGAGATACAGTCTGCACCGTATGCGAGGAGAAGGTAGCTACAGGGGAAGTCATTCCTGCGACGGGCCACACCTCAGGCGAAGCCGTGAAGGAAAATGAAGT
>JAJBUL010000205.1 GCA_020860365.1 Clostridiales bacterium
AGCTGGCACATGCGAGGGAAATCCCGCTGATTGTGCACGCGACTACCGCAACTCCTTATCTGATCCGTCCCCTTGAATACGGCGCGGATATTGTTGTGCATTCTTCCTCAAAATATATAAACG
Organism: Clostridiales bacterium; assembly: GCA_020860365.1. Classification (GTDB taxonomy): domain Bacteria; phylum Bacillota; class Clostridia; order Lachnospirales; family Lachnospiraceae; genus Choladousia. The sequence goes on from JAJBUL010000205.1 coordinate 124, forward strand.
GCGGCGGAAATTCCATCAGCGGAATTATTGTGGATGGCGGACGCTTTCAATGGGATGCAGAGCGTTATCCCGGAATACGGAGCTATTGTTCATATGGAGAATTTGCTTATACCGCAAAGCTTCGCAACGGAATCTGGAGAAATATGGGAGCATGTCTTGCTCCAATGAACGCTTTTTTGAATGTAGTTGGTCTGGAAACGCTGGGTCTTCGGATGCAGCGAATCTGTGAGAATGCGCAGGCGCTTGCTGAGGCGATAGATCGTCTGGCTCATGAACAGGATAAGAAGAGTGAACCGGGCAAATGTGGCTGCCTGTCTGTGAATTATCCAACGTTGAAGGAAAGTCTGTATCACGCGCTGGCAGAAACCCAGTTTGGCGGAAAGGGCGGCGGTGCGATCCTGACCGTGCGCGTCGGCTCGAAGGAGAACGCGTACCAGGTGATGGACAGCCTGAAATACGCGAAAAAGGCCACCAATATCGGCGATGTCCGGACCCTGGTCATTCATCCGGCGTCAACGATCTATGTGCACGCATCGGAAGAGCAAAAGGAAGCAGCGGGAGTCTACGACGACCTGATCCGCGTCAGCGTAGGGATTGAGGATGCGAAAGATCTGATCGAGGACTTTACGACCGCTATTACTACAGCGCTGAAAAATGGCTGAGCGGGCCTTTTCAGCCGCAGTATAAATGGTATTAAATCGACAGGTTATGGTTATCTGTAAAACCGATAACCAGTTATCGGAATCCGGAAATTGACGGATTCCTTTTTTTGTTGTATGATTACCGCATAACACATAAAACCTACTAAATAAGTAGGAAAATGGAGGGAAGAATATGAGACTGATTTTCTTATCCGCCGGAGGTATCTGTGGCTGTTGATGCTAGTCCGGCAGCAGGAGGCAGGGATTTTGATGAAAATAGAAAGTGATTGTAACTTGCATTAAGTTTTTTTGATAGAAGCATAGGAGGAAGATAGAAATGAGAAGAATAACAAGAAGAGAATTTTTAAGTGGTTCGGCAGCAGGCTTATGCGCACTTGCGCTGGGCGTTGGCAGCGTACCGGCATCTGCCGCCAGTGTAGAGATTACAAATGTTTCTTATGACCCGACAAGGGAACTTTACGCGGCTTACAATGAGCTGTTCCAGGCGCATTGGCTGGAGCTGACCGGCGAGGAAGTCGAGATTGTGCAGTCTCACGGCGGCTCCGGCAAGCAGGCGCTCGAAGTAGCGAACGGCCTGGAGGCGGATGTGGTGACACTGGCTCTGGAGGGTGATGTGGATACGCTTGTAGATGCGGGACTGATCGAAGAGGGGTATACCTCAGAGTTTGATCTGGACAGCTCGCCTTATACTTCTACGATCGTCTTTCTGGTGCGTTCGGGAAATCCGCAGGATATCCAGGACTGGGATGATCTGCTGAAAGAAGGTGTGGGTGTGATCACGCCGAATCCGAAGACGTCCGGCGGCGCGCGCTGGAATTATCTGGCGGCGTGGTACTATTTCGAGCTGCAGGGGCAGAGCGAAGAGGAGATTCAGGAGAGCATTAAGACACTGTATGAGAACGTATTAGTGCTTGACTCCGGCGCACGCGGCGCGACGACAACATTCACAGAGAACGGCCAGGGAGACGTGCTGATTGCCTGGGAAAATGAAGCATTTCTGGCACTGGAAGAGTATCCGGGCGAGTATGAGATTGTGGTTCCGTCGGTATCCATCCTCTGCCAGCCGACTGTAGCGATCGTAGATGAGGTCGTGGATGAGAGAGGCACGAGGGAAGTCGCGACAGAGTACCTGAGCTATCTGTATTCGGATGAGGCGCAGCGCCTGGAGGCGGAAAACTATTATCGTCCGTCAAACGAAGAGATCCTTGCGGAGTACGCGACGGAGGATGAGAGCAATACGATTACCGAGATTCCGGAGGACGGCAAGTGGATTAACACGAATGTAGAACTGACGGACATCAGCCATTTTGGCGGATGGACAGAGGCGACCGAGACGCATTTTGTGGACGGAGCTATCTTCGACAGCATCTATGAAGAGTAAGCGGTGGAAAGGTGGCACCAGATTTTGAATGAAAAGAAGAGAAAAAAAGAAACGGGTGATTCCGGGGTTTGGCCTTTCTCTGGGAATCGTAACGGCTATGCTGGGACTGATCGTGGTCATTCCGCTTTGTACGCTGGTTATTTATTCCGCGCAGCTCTCGTTTGCGGATTTTATCAGTACAGTGACCAGACCCAGGGTATTATCCAGCTATGCAGTCAGCTTCCGGACTGCTTTTGTCGCAGCGGTGATTGACGCGGTGATGGGTACGATCCTGGCCTGGGTGCTGGTACGCTATGAGTTTCCGGGAAAAGAAATCATGAATGGGATTATTGAACTTCCATTTGCACTTCCGACAGCAGTCGCGGGTATCTCTCTTACCCATCTTACTACCACAAATGGCTGGGTAGGGAGCTTCTTTAACCGGTTTGGCATAAAGATCGCATACACAACGACCGGTATTACGGTAGCCCTGGTTTTCATTGGAATTCCCTTTGTGGTTCGTTCCGTGCAGCCCGTGCTGGAAAGTCTGGATCCGCAGTTTGAAGAGGCTGCTAATATTCTGGGCGCAAGCAGCGGACAGACCTTAAGGCATGTGATCCTGCCGGAGATTTTTCCAGCATTGATTGCGGGCTTTACCACTTCATTCGCGAGAGGGCTTGGCGAGTACGGCAGCGTCGTGTTCATTGCGGGAAATACCCCATATAAGACGGAAATTGCTCCCCTGATGATTATGTCGGAGCTGCAGGAATACGATTATGCCAGCGCGACGTCGATTGCTCTGGTGATGCTGCTGGCGGCATTTGTGATTCTTTTCGTCAACGCCGTGGCACAGAGTCGCGCGTCACGGATCGTAAGCGGAATTTCGTAGGAATCTGCTTCGTAAAAAACAAAGCTGCGAGGTGTTTTTATGAATACAAAGAAGAATTCAGGTCCGGTAAAATGGCTGCTCATTGGAGTCAGCGCGTTCTTTCTGTTCATCATGCTGGTGCTGCCGCTGATTTATGTTCTGGTAACTGCTTTCCGGGATGGCGCTGCGGCTTTCTGGGAAGCCGTGTCGGATGAGTATGCGGTAAAAGCAATTTTGCTGACGATAGAAGTGACGGTGCTCACTGTGATTTTTAACACTATTTTTGGAGTTTTTGCCTCATGGCTGATCACCCGCTTTCAGTTCAGGGGGAAGAAGATTATTTCGACGCTGATTGATCTGCCGCTTACGGTGTCGCCAATCATCGCCGGATTGATCTATGTGCTGACCTTTGGGCGGCAGAGTGCATTATATCCGTATCTAAAAGAAGCCGGTATCCAGATTATTTTTGCAGTCCCCGGAATTGTGCTGGCAACGATTTTTGTCACGTTCCCATTTGTATCGAGGGAGATTATTCCGGTGCTGACTGCGAAAGGGACGGATGAAGAGGAAGCGGCTGCGCTGATGGGAGCGGGCGGATTCCGGATTTTTCGGGAAATCACGTTTCCTCATATCAAATGGTCGCTTCTGTATGGAATTGTCCTCTGCAGTGCCAGAGCGATGGGAGAGTTCGGTGCGGTATCGGTGCTATCCGGACACCTGCGAGGGAAAACCAATACGATGCCGCTTTATATCGAGCTTTTGTATCAGGGGTATGATTTCACAGGAGCATTTGCGGTGTCAGCGATTCTGGTATTAATGGCTGTCATCATTCTGATACTTCGCAGTATCCTGGAACGCAAGGGAAAGAAAGAGACGGCGGAAGCGTAGCTTTATATAAAGCGGCGGATCAGCCCCAAAGAATTCTGTGGAATGGAATGCTATCTGGCGATGACGGAACCGATTGGAAACAAAGACACATGAAATCGCAGGGAGAACGAAATGGAACAGCCAAACAACAAAACAGAAGAAAGAAAAGAAAAATATCTGGAATTAAAGGGAATTAATAAGTCCTTTCAGGACTGCCAGGCTTCACAGGATGTGAGCTTTGGCGTAGAAAAAGGGCGGCTGGTTGCCCTGCTTGGGCCGAGCGGAAGTGGGAAAACAACGATTTTGCGCATCATCGCCGGGCTGGAGACGGCGGATTCGGGAGAGATTCTGATTGACGGAAAAGACGTCAGCAATGTTCCCGCCAGTAAGCGCGGCGTAGGGTTCGTCTTTCAGAATTATGCACTGTTCCGCTATAAGACGGTGTATGACAATATTGCCTTCGGCTTAAAAGTAAATAAATGGAAAGCAAAGGATATTCGGGAAAGGGTAAATGAACTGATCTCTCTGATTGGACTGGAGGGTCTGGAAAAACGCTATCCGAATCAGCTCTCCGGCGGGCAGAGACAGCGGGTGGCTTTTGCGAGGGCGCTCGCTCCGAACCCTGAACTGCTGCTTCTGGATGAACCATTTGCGGCGATTGACGCGAAAGTAAGGCAGGAGCTTCGGGCCTGGCTGCGCGAAATGATCAACAAAGTAGGCGTAACCAGCATTTTCGTCACACATGATCAGGATGAGGCGATCGAGGTGGCGGATGAAATTATCATCACGAACAGCGGGCGCATTGAGCAGATCGGGTCGCCTATGGATATTTACCGCAGCCCGGATACTGCGTTCGTCGCGGAATTCATGGGGCATCCGACGCGAATTGATAACATTGGCAGCTTCAACGGATTTAACCAGCTGGAACCACAATATCACGCTGTAATCCGGCCGGAGAATGTGAGTATTTCCAAAGCTGGGGAGACACTCCGTTATGAAATCTCTACGGAGGAAGGGATCGTCGAGCGCGTGCTCTTCCGTGGGCGTGAGATTGACCTGTGGGTGAGAATCCATGGAATTCTGTTGCAGGGTATGCGGAAAATCGAGGAGGAACCGGTGCAGGAAGGGGAGAAAGTCCGGGTATTTATCTATCGTGCTTATGTATTTGGTGAAGATCAGAAAGTAAAAATTATTGGAAATTCGCTGATCAGTACAGAAGAGACGGTAATCATCTAAGCGTTATCAAAAATAAAAAGGGAAGAGGAACGATGCAGACGGAGCAGAAAACAACATTAAAAAAGCTTGAGACAAAAGTGCTTTCTACGGACATCCTCATCATCGGCGGCGGAACGGCAGGCTGCTATGCCGCTTACATCCTTGGACAGAGATCCGATTACCGTGTATTGATCGCGGAAAAAGCGAATATCCGGCGCAGTGGCTGCCTTGCGGCCGGGGTAAATGCGCTGAATGCTTATATTACAGAAGGGCATACACCGCAGGATTATGTGGATTATGCCAAAGGGGATGCCTATGGGATAGCGCGGGAGGACTTGCTTTTGTCAATGTCCGAGCGCCTCAATGAGGTGACGGCCGAGCTGGAGCGGCTGGGTCTGGTCATTCTGAAAAATGAGGATGGCAGCTATGTCTCGCGTGGGTGGCGCAATATTAAGATCAATGGAGAAAACATCAAACCGCTGTTGGCGAAGGCGGCGTCTGCGCAGCCGAACGTAATGGTTTTGAATCATATCAATATTACGGATTATCTTCTGGAGAACGGTACGGTGCGTGGAGCATATGGATTTGATGTGAATGCTCCCGTATTTTATGAGCTTCACGCGAAAGCGGTACTGATTGCGACCGGCGGGGCGGCAGGTCTCTATCGCCCTAATAATCCCGGTTTTTCGAGACACAAACTCTGGTATCCTCCTTTTAATACCGGAGCCGGCTATGCTATGGGTATCCTGGCCGGGGCAGAGATGACAACATTCGAGATGCGCTTTGTCGCGCTGCGATGCAAGGACACAATTGCCCCGGTCGGAACGATTGCCCAGGGAGTATCCGCCAATCAGGTAAATGCCAAAGGGGAGGAGTACGAAAACTTCTATGAACGAACGACGTCCGGGCGATTGTATGGGACGGTCATGGAAAATCGCGAGGGGCGTGGTCCCTGCTATCTGAAAACGGCAGGGATATCCAAAGAGCAGGAGACGGATTTGTACAAAGCGTATCTGAATATGGCTCCTTCACAGACTTTAAAGTGGCTGGAAGACGAATGCGGACCTGCGGGGAAAAATGTGGAGATCGAAGGTACAGAGCCATATATTGTGGGCGGTCACGCTGCAAGCGGTTACTGGGTTGATGAAGATCGCCGGACGACGCTTCGGGGACTTTTCGCTGCCGGGGATGTGGCGGGAGGCTGCCCGCAGAAATATGTCACTGGCGCGCTGGCAGAAGCAGAAAGTTCGGCAGAGGCGATGATACGGTACCTGTCAGAGGGTGTTTTCGAGAATTGCGCAGTGGGTGGGCATACGAAGACTCAGAAGGGTTCTCACGAGCAGAAGCGTGGGTACGCATATGATGGTGCAGACAGTTTCGAGGAAGATAGTCTGAAGAAAAAGCAGGAATATGAAGCATATCTTTCAAAATCTCATACTGTAATTGATATTGACCAGGCGGAGGAAGCCATGCAAACAATTATGGATCAGTATGCAGGCGGCATCCGCACAGATTACCGATACAATGAAACTGGATTGCGGGAGGCCAACCGCAGAATCCGGCTGCTGCAGGAGGAGACTTCCTCTCTTCGGGCGGAAACCATGTACGATCTGCTGCGTATTTATGAACTTCGGGAACGGCTGGTGGTGTGCCGGACGCTTCTCGCCCATATGGCGGCAAGAAAAGAGACACGCTGGCATGGATTTGCGGAGAATACAGACTATCCCAGGACAGATTCGCGGTTTGAAAAATACGTCAATTCAAGATACCGGAACGGGCAGATTGAGATCATTTACCGGGATATTTAAACGGGGAATGTGACGGCCTGATCCGGCGCCTGTTTTTAACTGTTTCCCGTGAAGGCGCGGAGCAACTGAGAAGGATTATCAATATGAGGGAGAAAAACCATGAGTATCCGAATTGATTTGGAAAATTGTGTGGGTTGCGGCAGATGCGTGGAAGCCTGTCCAGGGAATCTGCTCGGACAGAAGGCGAATGGCAGGACTTTTATCCGACAGGAACGCGACTGTTGGGGCTGTGCTTCCTGTTTAAAGGAATGTCCTTTTGGGGCGATTCAATATTTTCTCGGTGCGGATATCGGCGGCCGAGGCGCTGTGCTTTCGATAAAAAAAGAAAAAAGCGTGTTGTGCTGGCAGATTACGGACAGGAACCGGAATTGCCGGGAAATCCGTGTAGATTCCAGAGAGGCGATCCGATATTGAGATCAAGACCGTGAAGGTACTGAACAGTTACGAGATCAGGAGGAGACAGAGACCATGTACAATTTATCGCATTTGGATGAACTGGAGGCAGAGGCGATTTACATTATGCGGGAAGTGGCCGCGGAATGCGAAAAACCGGTAATGCTTTATTCAATCGGAAAGGACAGCTCGGTGATGATGCATCTGGCTATGAAAGCATTTTACCCGGAAAAACCTCCATTTCCGTTTCTTCATATTGATACGACCTGGAAATTCCGCGAGATGATCGAGTTCCGTGACCGGATTGCGAAGGAAAAGGGGATTGAGATGCTGGTGTACACAAACGAAGAAGGCGTCCGCCAGGGGATTAATCCATTCGACCATGGTTCGGCTTATACGGATATCATGAAGACACAGGCATTAAAACAGGCGCTGAAGAAATATGGTTTCACTGCGGCATTTGGAGGCGGGCGCAGGGATGAGGAAAAATCCAGGGCAAAGGAACGAATTTTTTCCTTCCGAAATGCCCAGCAGGCATGGGATCCAAAGAATCAGCGCCCGGAAATGTGGAAGCTTTATAATACGAAGATACATAAAGGGGAGAGTATGAGGGTATTCCCCCTGTCAAACTGGACAGAGAAGGATATCTGGCAATATATCCGTCAGGAAAACATAGAGATTGTTCCTCTTTATTTTGCGGCTGAGCGTCCCGTGGTTTATCGGGATGGCAATATCATTATGGTGGATGACGACCGGCTGAAGCTGCGTCCGGGAGAAGAGGTTGTGAAAAAGAAGATCCGTTTCCGCACACTTGGCTGCTATCCGCTGACCGGCGGAATTGAATCTGACGCGGATACGCTGGACGCGATTATTGAAGAAACCTTCAGCGCGGTGGAATCGGAGCTGACCAGCCGGGTCATTGACCATGAGGAAAGCGGCAGCATGGAGCGCAGAAAAAGGGAGGGGTATTTCTAATATGAAAGGACTGTTGAAATTTATTACCTGCGGCAGTGTGGATGACGGAAAATCTACCCTGATCGGACATATTTTATACGACTCCAAGCTGATTTACGCGGATCAGGAGCGTGCGCTGGAACTGGACTCTAAGGTAGGCTCCAGAGGCGGGGCAATTGACTATTCTCTTTTGCTGGATGGGCTGATGGCAGAGCGGGAGCAGGGAATCACGATTGATGTCGCATACCGTTATTTTACAACCGAACACCGCAGCTTTATTGTGGCGGATACGCCGGGGCATGAGGAGTACACACGAAATATGGCGGTAGGGGCTTCCTTTGCGGATCTTGCAGTGATTCTGGTGGATGCCACGCAGGGTGTTCTTGTGCAGACAAGACGCCATGCCCGCATCTGCGCTCTGATGGGAATCCGTTATTTTGTTTTTGCGGTAAACAAGATGGATCTGGTGGAGTACAGTGAGCCGCGCTTTCGGGAGATTGAATTGCAGATTGAAAATCTGAAGAAAGAGATTGATCTGTTCGATGTGGCTGTGATCCCGGTTTCCGCGACAGAGGGGGATAATGTAACCACGAAATCGGATCATACCGGCTGGTACGATGGCCCCGCTCTTTTAACGTATCTGGAGCAGGTGGAGGTCGCTGAGGATAAGGCGGGGAACCATTTTTTCCAGACAGATATTACAGATACGGCAGTTTTTGGCGCCCGGCAGCATCAATCCGATCCGTCAGACGGCAGTTTCTACCTGCCGGTGCAGCGGGTCTGCCGCCCAAACCATGAATTCCGCGGTTTCCAGGGGCAGATTGAGGAAGGCGTCATTCGGATCGGAGAAGAAATTACAGCGCTTCCGAGCCGGGAAAAAGCGCACGTGAAACGCATTCTGGTGGGAGACGTCGAAGTGAAAGAAGCCTTTCGGGGGCAGCCTGTGACGATTCAGCTGGATCGGGAGGTGGACGTCTCCCGCGGATGTGTGCTGACAGCGGGAACACATTTGCCGATTGCTTCCGGGGTCACCGCAGACATTCTCTGGATGGACGACGTCCCGTTGGAAAATGGGAAGGCATTTTTCATAAAAATCGGTACTCGCCTGGTTCCCGGACAGGTACGGCAGATTCGCTATAGTACCGATGTGAACACGGGGGCAAGATACCGGACGGAGCGCTTGTGTAAAAATGAAATCGGCTCCGCGGAAATTACCTTTGCCGATAGTGTTGTGCTGGATTTGTTCCGTGCTCATAAAACGCTGGGGGAACTGATTCTGATTGACCGCATCACCAATATGACATCCGCCTGCGGCGTTATCACTTCCACAACGCAGGACTGGCATGAGTCCAAAACGGTGACTGCCGTAAAACGTGCACTTTTGAATGGCCATACCGCAGCGGTGTTCAAATTTTCGCCGGAGACAGATGGAATTACGCTGCAGCTTATACAGGAGGTAGAATACCGGCTGTACACAGAAGGAAGGAGAACCTTTCTCTATCAGCCGGGACCGGGCGACGACGTGAGCCGGACGCTGGAGCTTTTGACAGAAGCGGGGCTGATCGTGCTTCTGGTGGAACGTCCGGAATATAAAATCGCTGAAACAGAATCCATCTATACCGGATGGAAGAATGTAGATATTCGCTCCGCAAGTGAAATCGCGCGGACGATTCTGCGGGAGACATCCCTGGTGTCAGAGGGCACACAGGACGGCGGATATTTGTAGCTGATTGCTGTTCTATGCAATGGACAGGCAAAGGCAAATTTAGCATCTGATTTACTATAGACATAAGAATCGAGGAGAAGGCTATGGCAGTTGATTACGCGGCACTGAAAAAAGGCGGCTTTATGCGCCAGAAGCAGAAAGACCATTTTTCTCTGCGCCTGCAGGTAGTAGGCGGTACGCTTACGGCGGAGAATCTCGCGAAAATCGCCGAGGTGGCGGAAAAATATGGGGAGGGTTATGTACATCTGACATCCCGTCAGGGGGTGGAAATTCCTTTTATCAAATTACAGGACATTGATTCTGTGAAAGCAGAGCTTGCGGATGGCGGCTGCAGACCTGGCGTCTGCGGACCGCGTGTCCGGACAGTGACAGCCTGCCAGGGAAATACAGTCTGTCCGAGCGGCAATATTGACTGTCAGGATATTGCGAAAAAGCTGGATCAGCGCTACTTCGGCAGAGAGCTTCCCCATAAATTCAAATTCGGCGTCACAGGCTGCCAGAACAATTGCCTGAAAGCAGAGGAAAATGATGTGGGAATTAAGGGAGCGCTGAATGTAAAATGGCGTCAGGAAGACTGCATCGGATGCGGCGTCTGTGAACAGGCCTGCCGCTCCCGCGCGATTACCCTGGAGGACGGAAAGGTCACGGTAGATTACGCAAAATGCAATTACTGCGGAAGATGTGCAAAATCCTGCCCGACCGATGCCTGGGATGCGGAATCGGCATACATTCTGTCGTTTGGCGGCACGTTCGGCAACCGTATTTGCAAAGGGGAATCGCCCCTGCCGCTTATTACATCCGAAGAACAGCTTTTTGCGGTTACAGATGCGGCAATCCGGTTTTTTGGAGAAAATGCAAATTCCGGAGAACGGTTCAAATTTACGATCGATCGTGTCGGCAAAGAGAAATTCCACGAGGTGCTGAAAGCGGCATACGACGGAGTTGAGAATCCTGCCTGAACTATGTACATTTGCCGGAAGCCTCCGGCAGCAGGAAAAGGACAGAATTCAGTTTTTAGATTCGTCTGTGAGTTCAAAACAGGATGGCAGTGAAGGTGCTGAAAAAAACAGGTACAGATAGAAAGGAGCTATGGAATGGCGGAATTTCAGGTAGATGGGTCAGTAGATATCACGGATGTTGTCTGCCCGGTGACGTTTGTGAAAGCAAAAGTAGCGCTGGAGGAACTGGAGGATGGACAGATTCTTTCTATCCATTTGAATGGGGGAGAACCGGTTCAGAATGTTCCGAGAAGTATAAAAGAAGAGGGACATCAGGTTTTGAAGCTTATTAATCGGGAGGATGGTACGTTCGATCTGATTGTAAGAAAGGTCGAATAGGAAAGGAAAAGGAAAAACTCAATGGCGGAAAAGGTTGATGGTACAAGCTTTCGGGAAAAGGTATTGGAAAATGGCAAACTGTCTTTGATTGACTTTTATTCGGACAGCTGCGTCCCCTGCAAACGTATGGCACCGATACTTGCTGAACTGGAGGAAGAACTGACAGGAGAATTTGGTGACCAGGTGTTTGTCGGAAAAGTAAATGTTGCGTGGAATTCGGAGCTTGCCGCTAAGTATCATGTTCTTTCCGCGCCGACGTTTCTTTTCCTGAAAGAGGGAAAGGAAGTTGGCCGGTTTAGCGGGGTACAGCCAAAGCTAGTGCTGGAGATGGCGGTCAGAGAGTGTCTGCAGATATGACTGAAAAGGGGCTTTTTAGGGCACTGAGCACAGTTGCGATCAGGTAACTATTCAGGACAGTACTTCGCACTTGCTGCGAAGTACGTATGATAACATATATAATGTGGGGAAAAGCCCCATCGCGCAGCGATTTTAAATGGGCTTTTTCCTCGTAACTGTGAAGGTACTGAACAGTTACGAGATCAGAATAATGGAGGAGAGATCATGAAAATCGTTGTTGCAGGTACAGCAAAAGAAGTAAAGGATGGAATTACGATTGCGGAATTGATTCAGTCAGAGGATGTGGAAATGCCAGACTATGTCAGCGTTTCTGTAAATGAGGAATTTGCAGAGCGCGCATCCTTTGAGACGACAGAACTGAAGGAAGGCGACGTGGTAGAATTCCTGTATTTTATGGGAGGTGGCTGCTGATGGGAGTACAAAAGGAGGCGAATACCGACAGCACTGGAAACACTTCGCGTCCGGATGGCGCTCCGGCATCGCGCTGGACGGCGTCAAATGAGCAGCTTGAACGTTATTCCAGGCATATCATTTTAAAAGAAATTGGTGTAAAGGGTCAGAAAAAACTGTTAAATGCGAAAGTGCTGATCATTGGTGCCGGGGGCTTAGGGGCTCCTGCCGCCATGTATCTGGCCGCTGCGGGAGTCGGGACAATCGGTATCGCAGATGCAGATGAGGTGGATCTCTCGAACCTTCAGAGACAGATCATCCATTCGACAGAGGACCTGGGGAAAGCGAAGGTTTTGTCTGCGAAAGAGACGATGAACCGGATGAATCCGGATGTGCAGGTAAATACATACCGCACATTTGTGAGCGCGGAAAACATCATGGATCTGATCAGAGACTATGATTTTATTATTGACGGGACCGATAATTTCCCGGCAAAATTTCTGATCAATGATGCCTGTGTGATGGCCGGAAAACCATTTTCTCACGCAGGAATCATCCGATTTAAAGGACAGCTGATGACTTACGTGCCGGGGAAAGGCCCCTGCTATCGCTGTGTATTTAAAAATCCGCCGCCCAAAGATGCGGTTCCGACCTGCAAACAGGCGGGTGTGATCGGAGCCATGGGCGGTGTCATTGGCAGTCTTCAGGCGATGGAAGCGATCAAATATATCACGGGAGTTGGAGAACTGTTGACGGGTTACCTGCTGACTTTTGATGCAATCAAAATGGACTTCCGGAAAATCCGGCTTCCCAAAGCGGACGGCTCCTGTGCGGTTTGTGGAACACAGCCGCCTATCACAGAACTGATTGATTATGAGCAGACAGAATGCGGCGGTATCTGACGATAGCCGTGCAGCATTTAGAAAGACGGTTTGCGGCCTGCATACAATCGTTTTGAAATATTCTGCTAAAAGAAAAGAAATGGGGATAACGAGTCATGACGATTCATCTGAAAAGAGAAGATTACGATAAGATGATTTCCCATGCTTTCGGACAGATTCCGGAGGAGGCCTGCGGCCTGATCGGCGGGAGAATCGAAGGGGGAGAAAAATATATTGAAAATGTGTATCTTCTGACCAATATTGATCATTCCAGGGAGCATTTTTCACTAAATCCCAAAAAACAGCTTTCGGCAGTCCGGGATATGCGCAAAAATGGATGGGAACCGCTTGGAAACTGGCATTCCCATCCGGAGTCTCCGTCACGCCCTTCCCAGGAGGACATACGGCTGGCTTTTGACAGCAGCGCGAGCTATCTGATCCTGTCATTGGAAAATCCGACAGCTCCGGTTCTGAATTCTTTCCACGTAGAAAAAGGGGAAGTGGAAAAGGAAAATCTGGTGTTGGAATGAAGTTAAAACGACATACGTCGTTTACTATATTTATGTAAGAGGCTGTAGTAAGGAGGGGACGACAGCGATGACTCTGCAACAGTTACGATATGCCCTTGCGATTGCCGATCACGGTTCTATAAATGGTGCTGCAAAAGAATTATTTATTTCCCAGTCCAGTCTTTCCGGGGCGATAAAGGAATTGGAAAATGAAATTGGCTTCAATATTTTTGTACGCACGAACCGGGGAATCCTGGTGACTGGGGAAGGCGAAGAGTTTTTAAACTATGCGAGAGGGGTATCCGAGCAGTTTGGTCTTCTTTATGAGCGTTATGTGGAGAAGCGCGCAAAAGAGAAATTCAGCGTATCCATGCAGCATTATACATTTGCGGTAAAAGCCTTTATTGATACCGTAAAAACGGCTGGAATCGACTGCTATGAGTTTGCTGTGTATGAAACAACGACAGCAGAGGTAATTGAAAATGTGAAGAACCTGAAAAGCGAAATAGGAATTCTGTACCGCAGCGAATTTAATGAAAAGGCGCTGACAAAGATAATTTCCGAAAATGGCCTTGAATTCGTGGAACTATTTCAGTGCGACACGTATGTCTACCTCTGGCACCGGCATCCCCTGGCGGAAAAAGACCGCATTTCCATGCAGGAGCTTGCGCCTTTCCCGTGCCTGGCATTTGACCAGGGAAAAAACAATTCCTATTACTTTGCGGAAGAGATGAACAGTACATATGAATATGAAAGGCTGATCCATGCAAGTGATCGGGCTACATTGCTGAATCTTATGGTTGGTCTGAACGCATATACACTTTGTTCCGGTATTATCTGCGAAGAACTGAATGGAGAAGACTATAAAGCAATTCCGCTTGTCGAGTCAGAAAAAAATCTGCATCGGTTTTGTGAAGCAAAAAGGAATAAAAATCAGTCCAATCGGAGAAGTGTACATACATGCCCTAAAACATTATTCTGATTGAGCGAGTAAAAGAAAGCGGGAGAAACGGTAATGACTATAGCTGCCGCAGTCATTGGGGAAAATCTGTACAGGCTGTTCCGTAAGAACCAAAGGAAGTAGACTTCCTGGCTCTTTATGATAAGCGGCTTATTGCTGGATTTATAGAAAATGAATGAAACAGCCCGGAATTCCAGGCTGTTTCTTATCTGATGATTTGATTCGGGAAAAAATCGTTTCTACAGTTCCTGCCCTGAAAGCTCCTTGCCAAGGACATAACTTAACGTAATTGCCATACCAATACTCATTCCGGCAACCGGTGTTACATATGCTGGACCCCAGCGGAGTCCACAGCAATTGCCAGCTGCATAAAGCCCCGGAATAGGTTCGTATGCCTTATCCAGCACCTGGTATTCATCATTTGTAATCAGACCGCCTGTGGTAACCATCGGGATTCCCAGACTACTGCTGCTTAATACAGCATAGAATGGAGCTTCCCGCACCGGGAACAGGAAATGTGGATCTTTCCCATATTCCGTATCTGCTCCTGCATCGCACATGGCATTGTATTCTTCAATCGTTGCAAGAAACTGCTCTTTTGCATCTCCTTCATAGCCAAGATAATCTGCCAGCTCATCAAGTGTGTCTGCAGCGTAATACATACTTCCGCCAGCATTTCCGCCACTGTCATAGCCTTCTGCACCTTTCCCATACGCGGCTTCAAAAGTAGCTAATGTGCTTTCAACTTTGACAGAGTTAGCGTAGTCAATCCATCCATGTGCCGGAGGTCCGGTTAAAACCTGGGTTTCCAGAGTGTTATCAAAAATCGCGCACATTTTTCCACGGAATCGCCGGGCCATGCTGAAACCGGTTATTTCCTGGCCGGCAATTGCCTCGTTCATAAAGCGTTTGCCATCTTTGTTCAGCCATAAGGCGCTGAAGACAGTCGGCCCAAAGTTGGAATCGTAATTCATGGTCGGAATTTCGGCTTCCATCCTGGCACCGGCCCAATAGCCCATCTGAATCGCGGTACCATCGCGATCCATAAAGCTTGTAACATTTTCATCCTCCGCACAAAGGGCATATACATATGGCAGCAGATCCTTACACATTTCTTCATTGCCGCCAAATCCGCCTCCGGCCAGGACAACGCCTTTTGAGCAATTCACCTGGATATATCCATCATCATCCTTAGCTACGAAGCCGGTTACGCTGCCGTCCTCACTCTGCAGAAGATAACTGCCCTTCGTGCCAAACAGAACAGTGGCGTAATCAGAGAGGCTATCCAACACATAATCTTTTATCTCAATAATCGCATCCTGCAGGGAATAGACATGCTCCCGTTCTGCCTGCTCTTCCTCAGTAAGCCAGTTTGACTCTGCCAGCTGAAGGGTTCCGGCATAATAACGGTACCCATTACTCAACTGATAAATCGTATTCTCATTGTCCGGCCAGAATGCCACGTGGGCGCTGTCCATGATTTCCTGGCTGACCGGATCTAAGTACCAGTCTATAGCCTCACCGCTGTATTTTGCAAATTCCATTACCATATGCGGGTTCGCTTTTCCATGTGTCATAACCATGAAGTTGTTGTAAAACTCGATCGGGTCTACTTCAGGTACGCCAAATCCGGCAAGAATTTCTGAGTTGATATGCCCGATGTCTTCACCATAGACCGTCCATGCATCGGAAGTCATGGATTCAACGGTTAATACACTTACTCCGTTTTCTGCCAGAATTCGGGTTAAAGGCAGTCCGGAATGCCCAAGGCCGATTACGCCAACTTCTACATCGTAAACCCTCGTGATCTCACTTTCATCAACCGCCTCCGGGGCGTCTTTCCAGGAAGATTCCGACTCTGTACTTTCCGAAGTGCTTTCAGACACGCTTACGCCCATGGCCTGCGCGATGCAGTTTGCGGCAGCTTCCTTTACAGCGTCAGAGGTGACTGTAGCTCCGCTGACACCGTCAATACCTGCGGACTGTGCGGCAAGCAGGGCTTCCTGGAGCGTTTCTCCATGGAGCTGGCCAATCGTCTCCGTTTCATTTGAAACATCAACAAGGACATCTGTGATGCTGGTTTCATCAAAGGTCATAGTTACTGTAACTTCCCCTATGCCCAAAGATGTTGCGGTATAAGTGCCGGGTGTGTAGATGGCTTCTGCAGTCGCTTCTTCAGCCAGAGCAACTGTTCCAATGCCCATCATTCCGGTTGCTGCCAGGGATACCGTTCCTGCTGTAGCCCCGCGTAGAAATTCACGACGTGATAAATTCTTACTCATTTTGTTCTCCTTTCGCACAAAAATTTGGATACTATCCAGTTTGTATACTTGTAGATGCAACTATCTTAGACAAAAAAGGAATGTATGTAAATAGCTATCGCCAAACTGACAGCCAGCGCGGCCAAACTGGTCAAAAGTATGGAACAGGACTTGCTTTCGCGGTGGAGAAATGTTAAAATCCCGCTATCAGGTATACCGATGAAGCTACTTTTACAGGAAGTATAAAAGCCAATGATAAAGATTGCAATTGTTGAAGATACTCAAACAGACCGGGATATGATCAGGGAAATATCCCTGGCCTTTTTTCTCCGATATCAGGAGACAGTCCAATTTTATGAATACAGGGATGGGAGCGAAATTCTTGCTCATTATCCTACAGGAATAGATGTTCTGCTGATGGACATTGATATGCCCAAAATCAACGGTTTGGAAGCAGCTAGGGAAATTCACAAGATTGCCCCTGATGTTGACCTGATTTTTATAACAAACCTGATTCAATGTGCCCTGGACGGATATTCGGTATCAGCAATGGATTTTGTGGTAAAACCGGTTACGGAAGCCAGCCTTGGCCAGTCCTTAAGCCGTGCATACCGGCGTTTTCAGCAAAGACAAGGGAAGCATATTGAGGTTCTTTGTCGAAAAAATAAAATTGTTTTAAACACAAACCAAATTCTTTATATTGAGACACAGCGACACAATGCGCTTATTCATACTACTATAGATGGAACTATACTGGCAAGCGAGTCCATATCCGCCCTTGAAAGCAGGCTGCAGGGGCAGCATTTTTATCGGTGTCATACTTCATTTCTTGTCAATTTAAATGAAGTTGACAGGATCGGCTTAACTGACCTGGTAGTAGATGGGATACTGATTCCGGTCAGTCGGCATCGCAGAAAAGGACTTTTAGATAAAATGGCTGCATTTATGGGGAGTAATGGGTAATGGAAATTTTAATGTATCACAATAGCGCCTGGTATCTGCGTATCCTTGGGTGGACATTTGTTTATATTTATTATATCCATAGCTTAAAGGCCAGGTTTAAAAACCGTACATACATAATTGCCTGTTTTTTTGCTGTGTTTCCTGTTTGACCTCAGAAGCAGTTTTACATTTTCCGGTTATGAAATCCAGATCCTTGTCGGATTAATATGTCATACGGTTATTACAATCTTATTCAAAAAAAGTGATTTGAAAAATATTTTTTTTGGCGCTGTAATTTATGAAGTTATCCATGACATTGGTGTTCTTATTTATGATTTAGCAGACAGGTACCTGCAGACGAGCTTCTTTCTGTCAGGGTTATCCCTGCCGGTCAGAAGCTATATTTTTTGCGCAATAAGTATTCTTCTGGGGTTTTTGCTTATCTCCATTGTAAAGAAGCTTGATGTTTTTCATGATAAAAAAGATCTTCCCGTAGGGCATATGGTTATGCTGCTGGTTCCATCTTTATTATATTTTATCGTAAGAGACTTTCAGATGGAATTCCTGAACAGCTATGCTGCTGATGATGCTGGCTTTATCCGCAATTTTTATGCGATTCTGTTTCTCCTCGCCTTGTGCGTACTCACAATGTCCATTATGACAAATAAACTTATTACTGAACAGCAACAACAGCAGGAACTGCGGGATATGGAACTGCTGTTTTCCAGACAGAGGGAGAATTACCTCTCCAAAATATCAGCTGAAAAAGCTATAAATCAAAAATATCATGATCTGAAGAATTGTCTTCTTTCTCTGCAGGCTGATAGCACATCAAATTCTGAAACAAAAGAGAAACTGATTGAGGAAATTGGACAGATTCTTACTCCACTTGAATCGGATGTGAATACAGGCAATGAATTCATGAATGTTGTTGTAAAAGAAAAAATCCAGATATGTCAGGAAAAAGCCATCCGCCTGACTCCCTATATTGATGCACGTTGCCTGGGATTTATGGATGGATTGGATATTTGTGTTCTGGCGGGGAATCTTCTGGACAATGCAATTGAAGCTGTTGCAGAGCTTCCAGAATGCAGGAGGGAAATCCATGTGAAAATATTTTCAAATCATGCTATGGCAAGTTTTCATTTCCATAATTTCTATGACAGTGAAATGGCGTTTGATGAGAAGGGGCTTCCAAAGACCACGAAATCAGCACATGGTGACCATGGTTACGGACTGAAAAGTGTGAAGCAAATTTCAGAAAAATATCATGGATCATTCACGGTCTGGGTTGAAAACGGGGAGTTTAATGCTGATGTTTTGATTCCTATCCCGCAGTCCTGTGATGGCGGATTACCCGGCGGATATGGATTCGGTTCCGTTGAAGACGTTGGAGACGCATTTTGATGTTGCACAGTCTACCGCCGCTGGCGTGATTGTCCGTCTGGAACGGAAAGGACTCGTGGAGGGTTTTGTTCCGAAGGAGGATAAGCGTCTGAAATATATCCGGCTGACAGAGGCGGGAAAAGAGTTATGCAGGACCTCCGAACAGGATTTGGAGGTAGGAGAGCAGATTCTTGTTGCAGGTCTGAATGAGGAGGAACGGAAGGAATTTTACCGTCTGCTCTTAAAAGTAAACAATACGATGAAATGAAACTGGCGCAGCGAATGGGTGGGAGTGATTCCCCCTATTTGTTTGCATAAATCAAACGCTAACATTTGAACTGATATGGTTGGAAAGGTTTTCGTATTCAAGGGGTTCTGGATTTTTCACTGATTGGAGTATTTCAAAAATTTCAACGATACTGGCAAAAGAAGGTATTTCAATTTTTGCGGTGTCAACCTACAATACTGATTCTATTCTGTTAAAAGAAGAAAACTGTCAAAGGCTTTAGACATACTCGAGCAATCTGGATACAGTATAACGGCTTGACGATTTCCAGTTTTTCAGGAGGAGGATTCTGGAAGTGGACCATACGAAGATGGAACAGAAGAAAAAAGAACAGATATTGTGTTACTATTCACGGGGTGGAGAAGACGGACTGAGATTTTGAACTTTCGTGA
>JAJBUL010000272.1 GCA_020860365.1 Clostridiales bacterium
TCTTCATGCCCGCCTTGCGGAGGGTTCTGATGAGCCCCTGCAGAAGCTCCATGTCCGTGTAGGTAAGGATCGGGGTTACCATCTCGCATTTCTGGCTGTCCGGTCCGGCAATGCTGACGTCCTTCTGGAATTTCCATTCGCGTCCGTCGGCGTCCCATGCGCTCCAAGTGCTGTAGCCGTTGCGGTAGGCTGTGTCCTCGTAGCGTCCGGTTCCGAAGTATCCGGCTGCCTTCTTCGCTGCCTGCTCCCTCGTGATGTTGTTGCCTTCTACTTCAACCCCAAAGGTCTGTGCCTTCATGTTATCGATCTGGATTCTGGTCTCTTCTTTCATGGTATGTATCTCCTTTTTGTTTGTTTTTGCGCTTGGCGCTTTTCCCTTTCGGTAGTACGCATATTACCGTAGAGTCGGAGATATATCCAGTCAATTATGACTCATAAATCCACCAAAGATACAGCTCATTATTTGTGTACATTATGGTGTAAAAAACACTGGATAAATGTACATTTCAGAGTTAATATGGCTATAATGGAAGAGGGGCCTCTTAAATTTGCGGCCCCCGTTTTGCTTTTAGAGAAAACAGATCTCAAGGGCCACAATCTCGCCCGCTGCATCCTTCGCGGCATACACCGGGTAGCACCCGTCGCCGTATCCCGATGAGGTGAAGAAGCTGTTGTTTTCCAAGAACACATTCCCGCAGCCAATCCGGTCGCAGAAGTCGCCCCACTCATCATCAGTAAAATCCGGCTTGTCATGGAAGAAGCCCGCAAGCCCTGCGTCCACACCGATCTCCCCGATTTTTTCCATGCTCCCCCGACCAGGAACCTTACTTTCGGCATGGTAGAAACCGATTAGAATAATCCTTCCCTCGTCTAAGCGGTCAGCAGTGGAGACGTTCTTCCACACCGCACACAGGTACCTGCCCTCTGCAATCCTGACTCCGTTCATCCGGCACCACACATCGCGCTTGTAGCAGGGGTCCGTGATGTCCACGCTCCCCTTGAAATCCTGATACCCGACCGGATGGGCGGTCAACTCCACAAGCTCGCCCTCCTCCTCTTCCGTGTCCAGGTCTTCCAGGTCTTCTGTTTCAAATCTGTCATCAATCATTTTCGTTCTCTCCTTCCGTCTCTGTTTCGTCCCGCTCCGCTGCCGCCCTCGCCGCCTTCAGCGCATCGCGCTTCTGCTTCTCCTTCGCCTTGAACTTTTCCGCGTCCTCCTCCGTCCGGAAGGCGCTGTTCCCGTCAAGGTTCTCCATCAGGAGCTTCCTAGTCTGCTTGTACTCCGCACCGTTCATCCCAAGGCGCAGGAGCCAGATGTGGAAGGCGTACTTCTCGTTTTCCGCGTCAATCTCCTTTGCCTGGATGCGCTTCTGCTTAATCGCCATCTTATTCATCAGGGTCGCAAGCTCCGTGCAGGCTTTCGTGCGGTCCGGATCGTCCGTGAGCGGGAAGCCCATAAGGGTGACTTCCTCATCCGTGATCCGGATGCCCGCCGTCCCAAGACCGTGCTCGCTCTCGTAATTGGCAATCGCCATCCGCAGTGTAGGTGCAGCGGTCGTCCGCAAGTGCCTCGATCAGCTCCTTATCCACATGGAAGTGTGTCCCGACCGCCTTGTTGATCATCGGGCCTCGGCTGTAGACCAGGTGAATCAGGTTGCGTAGGGAATTTCCCGTGTGCTTGGAGGCAGGAAAACTGATGTTTAAGTAATCCGGCTCCGCCTGTCCGATTTCCAGAAGACGGTCATCATCGCCATCGCCGGAATTTTCCGGCTCCTCGTCCGGTTCTGTGTCCTCATCCTCTGGCTCATGCAGTTCCGGTTCTTCGGCCGGCTCCGTTTCTTCCTCCGGAGCGGTCTCCTCTGCCTCAGCCTCTTCTGCCTCGGCCTCCACAGCCTCCTCGGTTTCTGCAGCTTCCTCCGGCAGTTCCCCGACAATCATCTGCTCTCCAAGCAGGGTGTTCAGAATGTCTAGGTCGGCATCGTTTTCTTCCACCGTCAGGGTGCTGTCCTTTTCGACCGTATAAGGCCCGACCTCGTAAGCGCATCTCGGCACGAATGTGTAAACCGAAGTCTCACCGGTCAGCTCTTCCAGCCGTCTCACCAGTTTCTTGCGGTTGTCAATGTTCTTCTCAAATCTCATCATAGCGTTTTCGCCCCTTTCTTTTTGGTACTGTATTAATCACTCTTTTTCGCCGATATATCCAGTCAATTTTCTGATAATTATCAGATTCGACCTAATGCACAAATACAATTCGGCATAATCGGGTACATTGCACAAAGAGTGGTTCAGTCAGCACCAACATCCTCTTCTTCCTCATCCACAAGGTACTCCGGGTCCTGCAGGGCTTCCATATACATGTCGGAAAGGGTGGCGACACGGCAGAGCGTAAATAAAATCAGAATCACGATGCCGATAACAATCAGAAGTATCATTGCAAGTAACATTTCAAACATCTCCTATATGTAGTGCGGCCAATAAGCCTGCCCGCCATATCACGAAGTAGAATTCCTACTTGGTAATACGGCGGGCTTCATTATTGGCATTATTAGTCTTCTCTCGCATTTCAAAATGCAAAATCCTGAGAAAAGGTATCCAAAAGGTATCTTCTTTTCTCTTATCAGATTTCTGGGATCAGAAGTACCTGTCCCTCCGCGATGACATTGGAAGAGAACTCGTTCAGGGTTTTAATCTCTGTGTACCGCTCCTCGTCACCGAGCAGGTCGGCCGCGATGGACTTGATGGTGTCACCCTTCTGCACGGTGTAGATGCTCTTGCCGATAATCAGGTAAACATTATCCGTGTTGCACACATAAGCATAGCCGCAGTCCGCTTCCTCACAGATGATCCGCACCCAAGAGTTGCTGCAATACTGCAGGATCGGCACGAAAGTATCCTTCTTGTAGATGGTCACGATTTCGGAGTCCAGGGAATTCTTATCCCGGATATTCATCATCGTCCGCAGCTTGGCGTAACCGATCACCTCTGTGTTCCCATCGTTTTCCGCATCCCCGGTTTCGCCGGTGTCCACATCGTCCGTCTCCGGGGTCTCGCTGTCGGTGTCAGTGCCGGTGCCGTCTGTGTCCATCTCCCCGCTTTCCTGATGCCGCCTTGATGATGTCCGGCGACTCAATGGCATCGATGATTTCCTGCGGCAGTTCTTCCCCACACGCCATGTCGATGATCTGTACTTCCTCATCGTCAAAGGCGTAAGCGAACAGGAGGATTTCAAAGTCATCCGATTCGCAGTATTTGTACACGCCGCATTTGCCAAGGTCTACGCTGGAATATGTCTCCAGGTCTATAGAACAAATCCTTTTTTCTTTTACTTCAGCCATGAATATGTCCGCCCCCTTTTTACATCAGACACTGTACTTTCGCTGACACCAAGGTAATCTGCAATTTGTCTCCCAGAAAGTCCGCAGAATAAAGCAAACCGTATATAATAAACATCCTCCAGACTTAATGCTCTCCATTTTTTACCTTGTGTGTATACATCAAGGATGTTCTCTGTCCTTGTTCCATAGCATAAATTTTCCAACCGATTATCCTTGGGGTTGCCGTTAATGTGACGCACTTCCATACCTTCTGGCGGTTCACCAACGAATGCCCTCATTACAAGCTGATGGACTGGTTTCCCTATGCCCCCATGTTTCAGGACAACAGATACATGACCGTTTTTGCAAAATTGACCGGGTCTTAAAATTCGTCCGGTTATCGTTCGTTCAAAATCAGTACCCCATCTGCTACGCTGTACAATTTTTCTGTCGAGGCTTTTCACCCGACCCATATCACTGACTTGGTATTCACCTTCATAACCAGGTATATCTTTCCATATCTCAGCCATATCGCATCTCCTTCCTATGGGGAAAACCGGGGAAGGAATCCCTCCCCGGCACCCATTGTGTTGTGTGTACGCTTACTTCAGATAATCCGGCAGCTCCTCGTCACCGCCGAGAACATCTTCCTCGTCATCCTCGACCTCCTCGAAGTCCGCATCGGCAGAAGCCTTACCGGAGAGGCGCTCACCGTCCGCCAGGAACTGGATGTTCCCAAGGCCCATCGCCACCCCGCGGTTGCCTGACACGGAGAATGCGTAGGCATTCACGGAAACGTTGCAGTAGCAGCCGGAGTAAACGGTCATCGGGTCGGTGATCGGCTGTACGCGGCGGTCCACGATCTGGGGTGCGTCCTTGCTGCTGGCATTGAAAAACATGCAGTCAGCGTAGCTCGGATCATCCGGACGGTCGATGTCCCCGTCGCGGAGCGGGAGTTTCAGGTTCGCAGGGAGCTTGCCGCCCCACTTCTTCGGCTTGCCCTCCTCCTTTGCGGCTTCGATGGCCTTGTGGATCGCCATCAGGGTCTTTTTATCCGACTTCGGGATAATGCAGGAAACGGAATACTTCTCCTCGCCGCTCAGGGTCGCCTTCGGGGACCAGATGTTCGCAAAGCTGATGCGGCAGGGTACAACGACCTTCGTTGCGGGTAACTTCTTCTTAGTAGCCATAGTTTTTTACCTCCATAGATTTGATTTTTTGAATGGCTTCGTGTTTCTCGTATATGGCTGTCGGCATCTGTGCTAAACTCTCAGCAGTTCGATGCCTCTCAGTCCAGGGCTTCAAAATCGTCCTGAGCAGTGGACAGGTCCACGGCGGGCCTTGGGTCGGATTCCGGGACCAGGGTGAGCTTGCCGGGCGGTTTCAGCACCAGCTTTCCGAGCACTTCCTGGAACTTCTTCTTTCCCATCAGCTTCTCGATTTCGGTCAGCGACATCATCTCCTGCTTGTACAGGTTGGTGTAGCCTTCCACTGCCGCCGCGTCCACGACGGCTTTCGGGTCCGAGAATACCCGGCGGCTCCTGCCCTCGACCACCTTCCATCCCTCCCAGGTGACGCCGTGGTTGATCGCCTCGCTGCTTACGTAGGCGAACACGGCATCGATCCAGGAGGATATCCGGTTTAAGGTGGGCAGGATTTCCTCGATGTCCTGCTGTGAGAGCAGGCCCGGCTGTTTGAAGGTGGGAGCGGTATCGTCGCGGTTATATGCCGCCGTCGCATCCGTCTCCTCCGCATCGTCCAGGACCGGCTCGCCGGCATCCAGGTCGAGGAACTCCTCCCTTGCCAGTGCCAGGGCTTCTTCCGCACATGCCTTGCAGACTGCCCTTGCCTTGCAGAACCGGCACCAGTCGCCGGGCTTCTGCTTCCCCTTGCCCTCGAATGCCATCTGTGCGATGGGCCTGATGCTCTCGCCCCATTCCAGCAGTTCCTCCGCCGTGATGGTGTAAGTCGAGATGTTCTCAAGCCTCGGCTGGATGATGGTCATCGACACCTTCCGGATGTCATAAAGGTAACCGTAGGCGTGATAGGCACCGCTGGCGTACAGGAGCATCTGGCTGTTGTGGTCCGCATCGACGAACACCCCGGCGCCCGTCTTGAAGTCACAGATGTGAAGGAGGCCGTTGCCTTCGGCATCCCTGCCGATGATGACCATGTCGCCTGTGCCGAATCCGGATGGTGCGAGGTGGCTGTAGTCCAGCCGGTCCTCCACCAGCACCAGAGGGGTGCATCCGTTGCGTTTCATCTCTTCGATGATCCCGATGACGAACTCGGCATACACGTCCGTCAGCTGTTCGATCTCCTCCGTCAGATAATCTGACTTCGGGCGCTGCATGGGTTCATGCAGATACTTCTTGACCTTGTACTCACACAACTCGTGAGCCCATGTCCCCTCCTCGGCATAGGTGGAACTCCCGGTATCCGGGAAGTTCTCCTCAAGCCTTGCGGAGGGAGTGCAGTTGAGCCACCGCTTTGAACTGGAAGCGGAAAGTATCGCGTGTTTTCCCATGGCGCACCTCCCTTAAAGCTGGGAGATGTCGCTGAGGAAGGACTCGTACTTCTCCGGCTTCATTTCGTGGAGGGATTCCACCCCATAAGCCTTAAGGAGCGCCTGGATCGCCTCATTGTTGGCCCGCTTCTGCTTGAGCTTTGCCACGATGACCTTGCGGATGTCGTCCTCCGTGATGGCGGTTTCGGCTTTCTTCACGGGCTGCTGTGTTTCTGCGGCCGGTGCTTCCTCTGCCTCATCTTCAACAGCCTCAAACTCGGAAGGTGTGTCCTGTGTCTCCACAGGCGGTTCCTCTGCCGGCAGTTCTTCCGCAGGTGGCTCCTTTGCCTTCCTTGTGGAAGCCTTGCGCGTCCCCTTCTTCGCGGGAGCTTTGGGTCCCGGCTCCGGCTTTTCTTCCGGCTCCTTGGCGGCGGCCTCCTCCACAGGCGGCTCTTTCGCCGCAATCTCCCTGGCGGTCACCACGCCGTCCGCGACAGAGACGATTGCTTCATTTGCCGCCTCCACCTGCTCCGTGATGCCCTCGAACATTTCGTGCAGGCCGCCGAACACTGTGGTCAGCCCCCGCACGATCTTTGCCGGGTCACCCGGCTTTGCATTACTCGTTCTTTCCATCCTTCTTCTCCTTTCTGCCGGCCTTGCCAGGGTTGAGAATGTCATCGAAAATCGCACCCATCAGCCCCATGCACAGCAGGCCCGGCACGATGTCGTCCATCATCTTGTCCAGCATCCCGTCCAGGGCGTCCTCCTTGGAATCCGCATCCGCCCCGTCCTTCTGCTCCGGCTTGCCTTCACTGACGGGCTTGCTTTCCTGCTCCGGGTTATCACCCTCGTCCGGCCCTTCACCGTGATCCACAGGGAATGCGACTCCGATTTCTTCGAGGTACTCCGTCTCGGCTTCCAGCACCTTCTCGATGGTGGCGCGGTCAATGCCGGTCTTCTTCTCCACCCAGTCCGCAACCGCGTCGTTGTCGACAACCGGCAGGTCCTCATGGCAGCAGCCACAGCCGCAGTCACCGCAGCCGTATTCCTCCTCGTACTCCTCCTCAACTTCGCCGCCCATGTAGGTGGTGCTGTTGCAGTCACCGAAATGGAAGTTCACGCTCTCGATGTTGGCCTGTCCCTTCAGCAGTTCGCTGATGATTCCTTCAAAATTGTCCTTACTCATGGTCTTCCTCACTTTCTGCGCCGTCCGTGGCGCCGCCGTTTTCTTCTTTGCCGCTGCCGTCCCCTTCTTCGAGGTAGCAGAGGTAGTCACGGATTAAATCCTCCGGGTCCGTAAAGACCCTCACCCTGATGCCCAGCCTGTTTGCCAGGTTGATCTCGCTCAGCATCCCCTCGGAGATGTTGTTGTGCGATCCGGTGAACGCCCACACCTCATCCGACATTGCCAGCCAGTCCTCGCCCAGTTTCATGCCCCGCTCCCGTGCTTCCGCATCGTTGTCATCCAGAAACTGTGTGAAATACAGATGCGGGGCGAGGGGCTCCATGCCGGCCAGGGTGATGAACTTGCAGGCCATCGTTGCCCTGCGGATGTTGGAAGCAAGCTGGCTCTTCCTCGTCTCCTCATCCTCCGCTGTCGGGCGGTACGGCGAGCTGACGAAGATTCGCATCGGCTTCTTCTCCATCCGCTGTTCTTTCGTTTCCATGGCTTCCTGCCTCCTTTCATGATCCGGGTGGGAGGGGAACCCCTCCGGGATGGTCCTGCCGGAATATTCCTGCCGGGATGCTTCCCTTCGGGGTCCTCTCAACCGCCTCTGTCCTATAGGGCTGGGAAAAGCGGTTTTTTAGACGTTTTACAGAAATTCCTCAAAAAATTTTTTGTTCTTCTGTAGCTTCTCTATCGCACGGTCGAACGTGCCCTTGACCGACCCCGGCTTGATTCCCAGCTTCTTTCCGATCTCCGTCCATCCGAACTCTTCCTCAATATGGAGCCTCACGATTTCCATCTGGCGCTCGGACAGCACGCCGCCTGCCGTTCCCCACAGGCGCTCTTTCTCATCCTGCATGATGACCGCCATTTCCACGTTCGCGCTGCCCGCCGGGTCCATGTCCGTCGCTTCCCCGTCCTCATCAGGCGCACCGTTGCCGGTCAGGGAAGTCCGTGTGTCCACGAACATCTCCACATACCGCTCTTCCATGCGCTTCTCACCGGCGAACATGACCGCCTCGCCCCAGTTATCCTTGCTGAGGTTGAACTTCCTGTCCGGAATCTCCACATCCGGATTTCCTTCAAAGCTCTCGCTGTGTACGTATTCCATGCGCAGGACGGTTTCATGCTTGGGCTTGAGGTATGCGGCGAAGCCGTTGTCATACACCTCGACCCGGCAGTCATGGACTTGTTTTGCCGCTACAATCGTTCCGGTACGGCGGAGTGCCTTGACCGTCAGGATGTCTTCCCCCCTGGTCTTCGTGATCCTCTCCTTTACCTCGCTGAGCTTGAGGTCCTCGTTGACGCTGATTACCTTATTGAAGAGCACACGCTCCTCGTCGTTCATGCCCGCATATGTCTCTGCGGTAATTCCTGCTGCGCTTGCGGCCGCCTCTTTTGCTGCCTTCTTGATTCTCTCGATGTCTGCTTTTTTCATGATTGGACTCCTTATCCCCGCGGATGCGGCGGACGGTGGAGCCCAAAAACAGAAAAACCGGTGTATCCTCATGACACACCGGTTCGCAGTTCCCCGCTTATGGCTGGAGAAAGGCACGACAAATAACGGTGGATCATGGAATTTTTCAAAAACCCCCGCACTCTGCCCTTTATCGACACAGTGTGCGTTTCTGAATGTTTTCCGTATGAACTCCACCGCCCAGTAATGCGCATCTCCTAAGCGGATTTTGTTATATGATTTTGTGGTTAACGGGTTACGGTTCTGGCGGTCTTCCTGCCGCCGGTATGTAGGCTAACTGCTATCCCACATGGGCATGTCCTCCTTTCTGCGTGGCTGCTGTCTGCATTGCTGCTGTTTATGTGTTCCTCAGTTATATATAACGATTGTGGTTTCTGGGAACTTTTCCTGCTCCTCTGGTATATATAACGAGGCTGCTCTCCGGGAACCTTTTACGAAGATTCTGCCTATAACGACAAAAAGCCGGAGTAATCCCATGGTTTCAAGATTGTATGGTACCTGTGTGGTACCTACACTTGGTTTGAACCAAGAGATCACTCCGGCTATTCGGTGGCTCATTCTATCTGTTTTGGCCTGCATGGTTACCCATCTCTGTGTTTCCATGCGGCGTGGTGGCCCCAGTGCTCGGTAGCGTTGCTGAACGATTCAGCAATAATGTTCTTATTCAGTTTTGGTTTGGCGCCGGCCCCCCCAGAAGACTGCCCTTCCAGAAAACCGGCCTGTCAGCTCACGGCGACATTCCTCGTCTCCGTCCGTCCGCCTGCTGCGCCGCTGTCATCGTCCACGATCTGTATGCACTCCATCGTGTCCAGGTCTACCCAGACCTTTGCATTGCATCTCAGGCACTTCTGGTCTGTGTGCCCCCTCGATGCCTCATCGTAGACGAACATCAGCACATTGCCGCAGACCGGACATCTGGGCTTGCCTTTCAGCTTCTTCGCCTTCACCTGGCTGATGCTGATCACCCTCGCGTACTCCCTGCCCTTCAGTCCTCTGTTATAACCGCCCCGGTCGTTCCTGCTTTTTCCTGCCATTCAGTTCCTCCTCGTTAATCTTCATCCGGCGTCCCGAATATCTCTTCCCAGTCGATCGGTCCTCCGGC
Source organism: Clostridiales bacterium (assembly GCA_020860365.1). Taxonomy (GTDB): domain Bacteria; phylum Bacillota; class Clostridia; order Lachnospirales; family Lachnospiraceae; genus Choladousia. The sequence goes on from JAJBUL010000272.1 coordinate 9,568, forward strand.
GTTGAAGAGCCTCACTGGTTCCACGCCATCCGACCTGTCCATTACAAACTCGCTTACAACTTTCCTGTCCTTTGTGTCAAGCAGCATCAGTGAAAATGATGCCGGTATTTCCACATCCTCAAGCATGTTGCGGAGGATGTCATAGGTTGCCTTGTCTTCAATTATCAGCGTGATCCTTGTCCCGTCCTTGACGGGGTTATTGACGAACATCATGCCGAAGTAGCTTGTGATCCTGCCTGCCGCACGGTTGCCCGTCTCCTTCAGCTTAATGAATGCCCATTTGTCCAGCCCTTCCGCATCAAGTGCGTTTGTCTTCAGCTTGAAATCGGCATAGCAGTCAAATTCGATGCCCTTGATCGCCGTCTGGTCTGTTTCCAGCGACACCTGGTAGTTCATCGCTACCAGGGCATCCAGCACTGACTGGCGGTAGACGGATGCTTCGAGGTAAAGCTGGTAGGAAAGCAGCCGCTTGGCCCTGTCCGTTTTTTTCTTTATGGACCCGTACTCTATTGCGGATTTTGCGACCATCGAATCAGCTGAGACCCTGGGGGTAATGTGTGAGTATTCAGCATCAGCCGGAATGTACTCCCTGATCCGCTCTGACACGACTTCCGCCATCGTCGTTACTTCATGTTCATCTTGCTCTTCCAGACGCTCCATCGTTTCCTGCGCGCTCATGCCGCCTTCAATCCGTTCTTTCCCTGATGCCTCCAACAGGTCTTCGATCGTGACCCCGCTCTCCGGGTCGGCGTTCCTGGCAATCCGGGCAAGGACATCGTCCACGCTTGGTCCCGTGTTCTTCAGTTTAATGATGCGGGCCAGCGGCGACATATTCAGCCCGCAGGCGTCGGCGAATTCTACAAGGCTCCTATTCCCCTTCGCCCTTGCAGTCAGCTCTGCCATTTTTTTCATGTCCGGCTCCCGGCTCCTTACGTATCCTTCAAACAAGTCTGCTTTGCGTGTTCTTGGCATTTCCGCCACCACCTTTCTTTGTTCTGAGTGTATTATAGTACAAAAGCAAATCCTTGTCAATGGCAAATCATAAATTTCTTGCTTTGTTTTGTTAATTTCTTTTTGCTTTGCTCTACTGCTTGCTTTGCATTTCAAGCTACAGAGTAATTTTGCCCTCGCTTTCTCCTGAAATTATTGCTTCCGGTACCATATAGCACCCGAAACGCTGATGGAACTCTGTTTCCAGGATGGGCAGGTTTTCTTCTGTCACTGGATTGCGCCGCCTGTAATCCCGGAAGAGAACATACTTCTGGATGGCAAAGTGTATCTGCACCCTGCTCCTGCGGTATCTTACTTCCTCATCATCCTCCTCAGACTTGGACGATGCTCCGTCCTCTTCCGCTGTGTCATCCTGTCCAAACACACTGTCGGCCGTCTCCGCCATGATATCCATCATCCGAGGAAAGTCTTCTTTGTTGCTATGGTATTTGTTCTTCAGATTGCCTTTACCATCATACATATCCTCCCGTTTCTGTACCAGTTCCATGTATTCAGGATTATCGCGGAGTGCCGTTTCAAACTCTAAACGCTTTCCTATCCTCTCCTCCGTCATTTTCAGTCCATCCTCTGACAATCCTCGCAAGAACTGGCCGGTCCGCTTTAACTCCATGTAGTCATCATGCTCCTTTTCGAGCTTGAAGAACCAGTAAATGCCACGGATATCCTCAACAGGCGCGTCCGCATTCCAGGACAGATACTCAAGGAATGCCTGCCGGTCAGCTTCATCCATGCCGTCGTCCTCCGGCCATCCGTCGTCCAGAATAAAAAAGTGCTCCGCAAGGTCCTGGTCGAATTTGTGTGTCTGCCGCTGAATGGCAGAAATCATTACAACATACCTTGTCGCCTCGTGCATCTTGTGCTTCTGTGCTTCCAGGGTCTCCCGCTTTACACCAGCATGGCGAGCCAGTGTCAGGAGGATGTCCATCATCTCTTCGACAAACTTACCGCCAGCGCCCTCATAATCATAACGGCGCAGGCATTTTCCCATCCCTGACTTTGCCATTTCATAGAAACTGATTATCAGCCCATAGTCAGATTTGAAAATTATGTACCGGCTTGTCACCCCCTTTTCCTTAATAAGAGTCAGGTCAAACCCAATCGCCTCTGCATTCTCACGGAGCATGTCGCTGATAAGGTTTTTGTTCGAATTTGAATCCTCATCTTTCCTCCCCATGTCTACAAGGATGTCATTGATGTCCATCCGATCCTCTTCCGTATACGGTTTAACTGTCTGCTTCGCCATGTAAGTGTCCTCCTTATTTTCTGATGCTACCATGATACTGCTACTCTTTCATAATGTCGAGATACGAGCGTCCCCCAAATTTGTCTCCCTCCGCATTCGATAAATCAGGCGTCTGTAAATCATAGGAAGGAAAAACTATTTTCACTTCCCCTCTTGACAAAGTGAAGTTTCTGTTTTATAATCTTCACATACTTCATCGAACGGATGTTTGTATTATACAGCAGTAACTTCACGCTGTCAAGTGAAGTTTGTAAAAAATTTTATGAACACAGTTTTTTACGCAGGCTTTGCCTGCCTCAACAACAAAATGAAAGAAAGAGGGTAACCAACATGACACGCTTCTCAGATAAAATACGGGAGAACAGAGAACGGTTGGAACTGAAACAGGAACAGCTGGCAGAGCTTGTAGGAGTATCCAGACGCAGCGTTATCGCTTATGAGACCGGAGCGGCCATTCCAAGGGAAAGGACCATGCGTAAACTGGCTGAGGCACTTGGCGTGACACAGTATTATCTCACCCACGATGACTGCGACGATCCGGAAGCCGGGATTGCAGAGGAACCGTTCGTCCAGGCTGCGAGGGATGCCTTTGGGAAAAAGGGTGCGGACGAGATGGCCGATCTCCTGCAGAGGAACCAGGCGCTATTCGCCGGCGGGACACTGTCCGAATCACAGAAGGATATGTTTTTCGAGGCTGTATCGAAAGCCTACTTCATGAACAAGGAGCACGCCCGCGAGAGATTTGGGCGGAGAAAGAATAAGGAAGGGCGCAACACTAACGCTGATGACAGCGCAGAAAACAACGCTGACAGTGGGGACGGTAGCAAAAAGTAATCAGCAATCTCGCTGCCGCTTGGCACAAGTCCTTTTTATTGGACATCTGATTTATTATAATATGGTACGGTGGGGTGGCTCCCACCTCATACGATTATTGAGTGCCGATTATCTACTATCGGCAATAAAAGTGTCGCTGACTATGAGATTGCGAGATGATATTTGAAATGATAAAAAAAGAACTGATTACGCAGACCGCGCAGAAACTATGGAATACTTACCATGAGCGTAACCCTTATAAACTGTGCGAGCTGCTTGGAATAAGATATGATTATCTGGCTCTTGGCGATGATCCGGACAGCATCCAGGCATGTGTCGTGAAAAACTCAAGGTGCTATGCCGCTGTCATAAATTCTGACATCAGCCGGATTAAACAATATTTCGCGCTCTTCCATGAAATTTCACACGTTGAGTTGGGACATGCTGACCAGCTTGGTGCCTGCACCTGCAGCAACCTCTTCTCTTCCAAAGAGACATCCGTAATGGAGATCGAGGCGAATGAATTTGTCGCGGAATATTATATGGACACAAGGGAGACACTCGAAGTCCTCCGAGAAACGAACGACTTCTTCCAGACGGCGAGCATCATGCAGGTACCGCCGGCAATCATGGATTATAAATACAGAATGCTGAAATACTATGAACTTGTCAGACGCGAATGCCCAATCCAGACGTGGAGCGACTGCATGAAGAACTTGGACTGCGGAGATGGCTGGGATCTGCCGGAGTATTTATAGCGTTCTCACCGCCGCTCTTCAACCGACTGTGTTCATCGGCAGCGCCGCGCCCGGCAAGACCGGAATTAACCACACAGGCCACAGGTGCGCTGAATCGCTGCTCCCCGGAATACCGGCTGTAAAAAAATAACCCCTGCGGCATAAATCCGATTCTCTCGGAATCCAGCCGCAGGGGTAGCATTCTTTACAGCATATTCTCTGGCTTACTCTTCCGTCCTGTCCAGCCAAGCCCCTTAGCCCACAGCAGGTTTTCTCTGCGTTCTTCCTTCTGGTAATCCGTCTCCGGCTTCCCATTCACTGACAGGATGAAGTTTTTGTATCCCTCTGTGCCGCCGACATCCTCCACAAGGTTCAGCCCGTCAGCACCCACACAGAACGGCTTTTCATATACAAAGCACTCTGCCAGCTTTTTCCTGAATTCTTCGCTGACCCCTTCACCAGCCGCATCCTCAAAATACAGGCACTTTACAGCGGTCTTCCATTTCTCCGCATTGCTTTAGTGGGGCCTTGCTTCGTAATATTCATCGATCATCCCCCCTTCAAATGTGTCAAACACGCCCTCTTCCTCACATTCTGAGAGCGAATCATCTGTAACTGCATATTCGTCCACCGCACTAATTTTGAACTGCCACCCGTCACCGTAATCATAGCTGTAGTATATCTCCTTGAAGAACGGCAGCGGATGGACTGCAAGAGCCCCAAACAAGAACTGCGGGACAATATAGCCAGCGACAGCATCATCCAACTCACCAATGCTGCCATCACCGCGGAACGCATCACAAAACACATCCATGCTGTGTATGAGGTTTTCCCCAATCCCATCAATTGGGTCTTTACCCCATACTGCCTCCTTGCAGGCCCCGATCTGTGAAAGGATGTCCGCTTTCCAGATCTTCAATGCTTCCCTCCGATCCGATGCAAAATCCAGTATCCCTCCCGCTGTCTTAATCTTTCCTGTGGAAGTCAGCAGTTCACCGACCGCTATGTCCCCTCGGAGGAAATTTCTTTTTCTCTCCGGATGTATTATCTCGTCCGCTTCCAGCAAGAGCATGTCTTCCTTAAGTTCCGGCTTCCCTTTATCTAACATTGCTTTATCTGACTTCTCTTTATTTGACTTCACTGTATAAAGCTGCCTCGTGTCGCGCCGGTTTGCATACCAGGTGTCCCCCACAGCTCCCTTGCGGTATGGCCCCCGGTACATCTTCTTAACCCATGTGTTCACGCTGCTTTCGCCGTCATAATCATTATCCCAGTCATCATCATCCTCATACCTGTCCGAGTAGCGGAAAAGGATGCCGCACAAATCGACATATCCCCCAAGCCTCGCCGCCGTCACCAGTTCAAAGTCCTGCCAATGGAGGTAGAAATCCCTCATATGATATCCAAGAAACCCGAACAGCCTCTGAATGGCATAATGGAGCGCATGGAGCGTCATGTTTGACGGTACGACGATCTCCCGCGATATGCCTTTCTCCGCCTTTGCTGCCTTGAGAATTCTTTCATTCAGCTCGGCTCTTTCCTTCGTATTTACACCATCTCCGGGAACACCAGCACCAGGAACGCCACCTCCAGGAGCGCCATGGTCATTCTCGCCAAATCCTAAAAGTTCAATACGCAGGCGCAGCAAACGTGGTGGCTGGATAGAATCCAATGCCTGCGGTTCCGGATGGATGGCTTCCCACAGCCCTTCCGTGTCACGCCTCACCGCTTCACATTGGGCATTGAGCCGTTCTTTCCGCTCTATCTCCCAGCGTTTCAGTTTATCTTCCCAGCTTTCTTCTGGATCATTGTCCACATAGGATTCAACGTCTACCTCTGGGGCATCTGTATCTGCTTCATCTTCTGCTTCAATCACAGGATACCACCCCGGCAGTTCCGGTTCTTCATCTATATCCGTCAGATCGCGGCTCATCATCTTCATCTTTTCCGCCACAGCTTCCTTTCGCTCCCTGTAGCGTTTCACGCGCTCTGCTCCCCCGGTCAGGCTTTCGCCGTACATTCCCTTCGTATAAGGGAGATAGGCTTTCACTGCGTTCTCCGTGACGCAAAGCTCCTCTGCTATTTCAGCCACGCTTAGTCCTTCATCGTGCAACTCACCCACCGCAATGGATGTCTTGCTGCACCAAAGCCCTTCTGTGATCAACACACGCCGTACCGTCACCTTTGAAGTCCCGCAGGTCTTTGCCGTCTGCTCTATAGAATCACAGTCCAAATACTCTGATACAATCCTTTGGTACAGGCTGTTCTCCACACAGTTATTGTCCATATTATTGTTCATGTCCTTATTACCCATGCTCATAATTTCCTTTCATTTTTACTGGTCATGACTATTGACCATATCTACTGGCAGGGACTCGACCGGCCGGAATACTTGCCTTGCCATTTGTTGCACATATCATAGCACACGGTTCATGTCGTTACAAGCTAACCTTTTCGAAGCAAAAAAATAGAGTGGCGCACATTAGCTACCACTCTGCTTTCCGAAAATCACAATATCACCATCCCAACCACCATCCCAATCAAGCTCCCTACCAAGTTTAACACACAGTCAGGCCCCGAACAATGCCTTCCCTCCACAAACCTTTTACTCCATTCATCCAATATACACCACACGAACACAGCTAACAACCATCTCTTATCAATCTCCCCGGTCTCAACGACCGCCCACGCATCCACTGTGAGCGATAAGAGAAAGGAGAGGACAGCGAACGTAACCACATGGGCTGCTTTCCTAAGTAGGGCGTTCCAGTTTTCCCTACCGAGCATCCTGGCGAGGCGCTGTGAAGTGGCGGCCGTTGCTTCTCCGGGCTGATGAGAAAGGTAGGTGCATAGGAGGAACCAGAGGAGTGTTAGGAGTAGAGTAATGTATTTCAAAAAGGTATCACCACTTTCTATGTTCAAGTGTGCCGTGGTACTCGGCATTCATGTATACCTTACCATAGAGTTTTGCACATATCCAGTGGTTTCTATTATGTTCACAGTCATTTCTCTGAAAGTCTCATTACATCGATTTCAGAATCGCCTTATAGTCCCAAGTCCTGTGTCTATCTCCTTTATAATACTTCTCTACATCAGCATTCAGCACCTTGGATGATTTCAGCTCTCCGGCTTCCGGCGCCCCATATTCTCCCCAGCCATCGATCTCATTATATGCCCCTGTGCCAACCGGAACCCAGTAAACTTCTGCATCGTATTTCACTGTGGCGGATTCTGAATTCTTCGCTGCTTCGAAATCCTCATCCGGAAACCAATCTATAAACCCAGGGCTCCATGTGTCATCATACCTGGCTCCTTTGCGATCCACACAATTATTTTCTGTTTCCCAGGCTTCGTAATAATCGTTGCTTGGAATACCGGATATTTCACTGACGAGCTTGACATGCTGAAGAATGTATCCGGTTTCGCCATTGCTGATTTCCTGTGCGTTCCAATTGATGACCCAGGCGTTAAAGTCTGTGTGAGAATAAGTATAGAGACTGTGTTCTTCTGCGGATAACTGGTCTGTGACGCAGTCTGTTTTGTTTGTTATTATTGGGTTCACTGCTGTGGTCTTCCCTACCTTTTTGCTATTCTCGTTATGGCGATGTAAGGCATTTGAATTGCGGAAACATTTCAATAGTATCTTTCACTATTTTAAGCTTTAAAAAGTTTTCCCTCAGTTTATCAGCTTCGCCGCATTTTTCTTGATACGCCATTTCCAATATGTCTTTGTTATTAGCCACCTCAATTACAGTTGGCTTCCTGTTTTTCGGAAGGTATCCAAACATAACTTGTACTTCGTTTGAAAAGAATTCAATGTCATCTATATTAATAGTTTTCTTTTCAGCGTAGAATGCCTTTTTTATAATTTCAATTACAAGAGTACTAATCAATATTGGTGTTCCATCAGGATATTTTTTAGCATGGTATCCGAACAACGAAAACGTATCATAGGCTGGTACGTCATGATCAATACTTCTAATAATACTTACTGCGGTATACTCCCAATTTACAGAAAGGCTCCATCCCAAATCAAGATATTGCTTCTCTCCTTTTTCTACTTTATACCACCCACGTTTATCAACATCAATTGCCTTTTCTTTCTTAATCACATTAATCATGTAATCGAAAACAAGTTTACTTTGAAGCTCATGTTCATGGTATCCAACAGCAAATTGATATTGGTTAAACAGTTCCAGAAACGTTGCTCGTTCTTTTTTTGAAAAGTACCGAACGCAGTAATTCTCTACAATGTGATGAAACTTATCGTTGTTTTCTCCCGAATAATTTTTATCCTGGAGAATTTCAAGCATCGGATACACAACGCTCATTTTAAGGTTGTCCCTGTTTCCCTTTTTATAATAGGAAGCCGAAATTACAAGAGATATTAAAGCGGAAAGCAGGACTGTAAACATCGTGAAAAGGTTGCTTTGCCAATTGTTGATGAGCCAAGTCAACATAGGGTTATCACCTGCTTTCATCTATGATTGTTATTACAAATTCACGAGCCACGCCATTAAATCTCTCGCAACTTCGTCTCCGCCGTTGTGTTCAACTATAAAATCCGATATAACTTTTACCTTATATAAACAACTCGTTATCTTTTCAGTTTAGAAACAATCAGCTTTCTTTTCAGGGAATTCATCACAGGAATATCATCCACATACTTCACTGTTATATGCGCTTTTTCACCAAGCACCTGCTGAAAGCCTGCTATTTCCTTTTCACACTTCGGCTTTTCCCCGTCCTTCGTAACGGTTATCTTCAAGACATACTCCGTTTCCGTCTCCTGAATAAACTGCCACTGTTCAATACCTTTGGACAAACGCATCGTTCTGCAAAGCAGGAATGGCGAAACAACCTCGTTATTTGTGTCATATATTAAATCCATTCTCCGTCCGAGAAGCTCTGTGAAATACGGGAACCCTTTCCCCGGGTATACCATCTTCGCCACATCACCGGTATCATAACGGATCATGGGAAATGCCTTATTATATAAGTCTGTGACAATAATTCTGCCGAGTTCTCCTTCTTCCACCGTCTCATCGCTGTCCAGCTTCAAAATTTCAAAATAATAACTCGCCCAATTTAATAGATATGTTCCCTCTGTTCCTGTTTCCTGCCCGAGAATACCATTCTCGGTATTGGAATATCTCGCATAGATACCGCAATCCTGTCCAAAATATGCAGCAAGCTTTTCACGAGTTTCTGTTGTCAAGGTTTCCGATGTAGATATTATCTGTAGTTCCCTACTGTTTTTATTAGTACATATCCTGCGTAGCAATCTGGATCCAGCAAAACCCCAGTAATTTCAATGGTTTCCAGGTTGCTAACGTAAAATAATAGCTGATTTATTTGCAATGTGCTAATAATGTAAAAAGTATTAGCACGATTTATTATATTGAAGTAATAGATTTCAAAAAGCCAGTAAAATCAAGGCCTTTTGATGGTACTGCGGGTTGTGCTAATAAATGAACCAGGGAAGTCAAGATTATCGATCTAATACAAGATTGGTTTACAGGGAACTTCTTCATCCAAAAGTTCACCGCTGTATCCAATGTGGACGGGTAAGCAATCAGAGCAACACATTTCTTTTCAACCATCACATGATAATACTTCGTCAAATTTTCCTCACTCAGATTGCAGATGTCAAGCTGCCAGATATTCTGCTCCTCTTGCTCTTCCGGTGTTGCAGTCGGCTTCGCTCTGAGGTAACACATCGGATCATGATCCTTGTAATTAGCCAATTCACCGAAGTATTTCAAATCAGCGATATGTCTCCATCTCTTCTCAATATTTTGATTCACCGTGAAAGGAATTCCAGTTGAGCCGCTGGTGTGCATCTGGTGAATCTTCTTTCCCTCATACTCCTTGACAAAAATCCTATCATAATTCTCATTTAAGAGTGTTTTATTCATCACAGGGAATTTTGTAATTTCCGGAGCACTTATACCAGAATAAAATTCTGTGTTATCAATAGCGTACTGCAATAATCCCCTTAATGCAGTACCCCCCCCCGACCGAATTTAATGGAAAGAAGTTGAATAAGGATTAAGGGTCTTCTTCAAATGATCCCAATAACGCATAACTGCTTCATTCTGCTTAGATGTTGTCATATCATTTTCTCCTTTTCTCGGTTTTCGCATTTAATTTTTATAATTACATATCACAGCCCTCCTTTTCCCAGAGGATGTGACAGGTATCTCATCCACATATAAAATTTCCATCTCCGCATCCATGCCAAGGAGTGTTGTTAATTTATTTACCAAA
>JAJBUL010000191.1:0-14835 GCA_020860365.1 Clostridiales bacterium
AAGATGAGGAACCAAACACCTTAGATATCATCCCCACCCCGTGAATAGTAACAAGCCTTTAACAGATAAACATCTCATCTGCGCAGACTGCCTTTGGATTTTATGCGGTCACCAGGGTCATGAACCGGAGCACAAACGTTCCATTCATAACTTTTTCTTCCTTGTATTTATTATTACAGAATATCAATATGCTCCCCATTGAGCGCCTTGTTCATGCTGCGTACTGCGCAGAATTTCCCACACATGGAACAGGTATCGTCATGCTCCGGTGAACGGTCTGCGCGGATCGCCTTCGCCGTTTCCGGGTCAATCGCGCATTCCCACTGGGCTTCCCAATCCAGCTTGCGGCGGGCGTCGGCCATTTTATCGTCAATGTCGCGCGCACCCGGAATACCTTTTGCGATATCCGCCGCATGCGCAGCGATTTTGCTGGCAATAATCCCCTGCTTGACATCGTCCACATTTGGCAGTGCCAGGTGTTCTGCGGGCGTCACATAACACAGAAAAGCTGCCCCGTTCATCGCCGCAATTGCACCGCCAATTGCAGCAGTAATATGGTCATATCCAGGCGCAATATCTGTCACCAGAGGTCCAAGTACATAAAATGGTGCGCCCATACAGATCGTCTGCTGTACCTTCATATTGGCTGCAATCTGATCCATCGGCACGTGGCCGGGGCCTTCCACCATAACCTGCACATCTTTTTCCCACGCCCGCTTTGTCAATTCGCCCAGGCGAACCAGTTCTTCCATCTGGCACACATCCGTCGCATCCGCCAGGCAGCCCGGACGGCAGGCGTCGCCAAGAGATATGGTCACATCGTATTCTCTGCAGATTTCCAGAATGTCGTCATAATATTCATAGAACGGATTCTCATTTCCTGTCATACACATCCACGCGAATACCAGAGAACCGCCGCGGGAAACAATATTCATCTTGCGCTTATGCGTGCGGATCTGGTCAATCGTCTTGCGCGTAATACCGCAGTGCAGGGTGACAAAATCCACACCCTCCTGCGCGTGAAGCCGTACTACATCGATGAAATCCTGCGCGGTAAGGGTGTCCAGATCCCTCTGATAATGGATGACACTGTCATACACCGGTACCGTACCGATCATCGCCGGGCATTCCTTCGTCAGCTTGCAGCGGAAAGGACTTGTATTTCCATGGCTGGAAAGATCCATGATTGCCTCCGCTCCCATCTCCACGGCTGACATGACTTTTTGCATTTCAATGTTGTAATCCTTGCAGTCACGGCTGACGCCCAGATTGACATTGATTTTTGTGCGGAGCATAGAGCCGACGCCTTCCGGGTTCAGGCATTTGTGATTCTTATTGGCCGGAATCACGACCTTTCCGCAGGCCACCAGCTCCATCAGCTTTTCAACAGGCATCTGCTCTTTTTTCGCCACCGTCTCGATTTCCGGTGTCACAATGCCGCGGCGGGCAGCATCCATCTGTGTAGTGTAATTTCGTTCCATGTAGAGTTTCTCTCCTTTTTATGCTTATCTTAATCCCATGTATCATCTTATGTAGATGATGATACCACAGTTTGCATCTACGCTTCGGTCCGTACTTAGCGAAGGTTCACCAGACGTTCAGCACCGTGTTTCGCACTCACGCTTGTCTTATCATATGATTCAACGGTCCGGATCCTTTTCCGAGATCCAGCATGGCCCCAGCGCCGCAGACAAATACTCCTTTGCCTGCCGAATGGATTCTTCCAACGGTAACCCCTTGGCCAGATTGGACGCAATTGCGCTTGACAGTGTGCAGCCTGTTCCATGCGTATTGGGATTCGCAATGCGTTCTCCGCGAAACCAGATATACTGTCCTGCATACAGCAAATCATTCGCATCCAGAACGCTGTGTCCGCCTTTGCAAAGAACCGCAGTTCCATAGGTGTCCCCAAGATACCTGGCTGCCTGTTCCATGTCTGATTCTGAACGGATTTTCATGCTGGATAGTGCTTCCGCCTCTGGAATATTCGGAGTGATGACAGTCACAATCGGAAAAATCTCATCCCGAATCCGTGCGATCGCAGTATCCTTTGAAAGCTGCGCACCGCTGGTCGCAACCATGACAGGATCTACGACGATATTCTCTGCCTGGTATTCGCGCAGACATGAGGCAATGACTTCCGCCAGCTCCGGCGATGAAACCATGCCGATCTTGACCGCGTCCGGACGAATATCCTGAAATACCGCGTCAAGCTGCTGCCGCAAAAATTCCGGTGTGACCTCCATAACCGCAGTGACTCCCATGGTATTCTGTGCAGTGAGTGCAGTAATCGCTGTCATGCCATAGACTCCATGCATGGTCATCGTCTTTAAGTCTGCCTGAATACCGGCTCCTCCGCTGGAATCGCTTCCTGCAATCGATAGTACTGTCTTCATTCTGCCTCTCCTGTCACTTTTCTGAAATATTCCGTTTTCCCTCACTTCACAGAATATGCCCTGTCATTTTCCCGGACAAATCCAAAAGCTCCTCTGATGTTGCCCGTACATCTTCTGCCGCAAATATCGCTGAGACAACCGCTACGCCGCTGACACCGCTTCCCGCAAGGGATATCAGATTCGTTCGCGTAATTCCGCCAATCGCGACGACCGGAATCTGCACGGATGCGCAGATATCCCGGAGCGTATCATAGGAAAGGGCGACCGTATTGGATTTTGTTCCCGTCTGAAATACTGCACCGGCTCCGAGATAATCCGCGCCATGCTTTTGGGCTTCGACCGCTTCCTCTACAGTATGGGCGGTCACACCGATGATCATCCCGTCTCCCACGCGTCTACGGACCTCATCCGGACGCATATCATCCTGTCCGACGTGGACGCCGTCCGCACCGCATTTCTGTGCAATGTCCAGATTATCATTAACGATAAACGGAACACCATATTGTTTGCAGAGACGACAAATTGCAATCGCTTCAGCGAAAAACTCCTCTTCCGACAGATTCTTTTCCCGAAGCTGGACACAGGTAACACCGCCCTGCAGGGCATTTTCTACCTGCTCGTATAAGGTGTGACCGCCAAGCCACGTCCGATCGGTCACCGCGTAAAGCTGCATTGTCGATTTATCGCATCTCATACCTTGCCTCCGTTTCCAGAACCTCTGGTGTCAAATGATAGACCGCATCAATAATATAATTACGGTAAGTCGCATTCCCGTCCTGCCAAGACAATCTTTTGTGTGCAAGCTCTCCGCATACGCCCATCGCACAAACCGCCGCGGCGACTGCGGAAAGATTCTCTGAAAAATCTTTATTCAAGTCATTTCTGCACGCTCCTGCTCCCGCCAAAAAAATCTGATTCGCTGTCAGAAATGCAGAAGTCAATACCGAAAGCTGACAGCCTGTCCCTGTGACACGGCTCATCATCGGGTGTCCGTTACGGATAATAAACGCCGCATCCGCATCTGCTACAATATCGATCGTGCCAGTCAGCGCCACCACTGCCCCCGTTTTCCTTGAAAAATCCTTTACAAAAGCAGTCCAGATATCCAGATTTTCTTCCGTCACCCGGTCAAGTTCGCTGACATCGACGCCGCTGGCGCAGACAGTTGCTGCAGGTCTGCAAGGATTCTCCGAACCGCCCTTTCCCCTGCCCTGATCTTCCGATCGCGTACACAGCTTCGGCACATTTTCACTGGCAGCAGACAGAGCACGCAGCTCCGAGGCGTTTCCGCGAATGGCGGTAAAATGAACCTCCTTTAACAGCCGAACCGCACTCTCCGTCCGGAAATCGGACGCCCCGGTTCCCACCGGATCAAGGACCACCGGCAGCCCAAGTTCATTTGCCTGTTTTCCCGAGGCCAGCATAGCCGGAATTGTCGTTCTGCTCAAGGTACCGATATTAATGGTCAGCCCGTCACAGATTGACGTAATTTGCGCGCTTTCCGCCTCATCCATCGCCATGATCGGGGAAGCCCCGCATGCCAAAAGAATATTCGCGCAGTCATTCATAGACACATAATTGGTGATGCAATGAATCCTCGGCGCGCGTTTCCGCACATTTTCTAACAATTCCTTCCACACTTGACAGCTCCTCTTTCCGCCACAGCATATTCGTATTTCCGAACCAAACAGATATTTCCGGAAAATTAATTAGCATTGCGAAATGTATAATATAAGCATAAAAAGCTTTATGCGTGCTTCGCAGTGAATACGAAGCAACGCATGAGTCGATACCTGAAATTCTTGCTTATTGATTCATCTGCGCCTGCACCTTCGCAAGCACACCAGATCCCTGCATGGAATAGATCACAACTGCCGAAAGGATCGCGCCGCCTGCGGTAGAAATCAGGAACGGAATGATGTACGCGTAAAAGGCGACTGCACCTGCGTCTACTCCCATCAGGAAAACTGCAATCGGATACGCGCACAGGCCGCCAAGCACTGCTGTTCCGAAAACCTCCGCCAGCAATGTCGGCAGAACCTTCCGTGTTTTCCAGTACATCAGACCGCACAGCAGAGCACCGATCATGCTGTCTGGAAACGCCATCAGGCTTCCCAGACCAAACAGATTGCGCAAAAGGCTCGCACAGAACGCAACGCACACTCCATAGCCAGGTCCAAGCACCACTGCGCAAATGATGTTTACCATATGCTGGATGGGAGCGCATTTGCTTCCGAGTACGGGGAAGGAAAACATGCTGCCGACGACTGCGACGGCGCAGAGCAAAGCAGCGGTTACCAGTTTCTGAATGTTGGTTGTCTTTTTCATAGCTTCTTCTCCTTTGAAATAAGTAATAAATGTTTCGTACTGGAGAAACGGGCAGCTCACAGCGTCGCTTCTCCGTAGCATCTGCGTAAAAATCACGCATCGCCACAATTCGAAAAGACCAGCGTCTTTCCGAGAAGTTCGGTCGGAGCTTACTGGCTCCCTCTCACGCCGGAACACGGCTTCCCATCGCTGTGATACAAGGCACAGGGCGCTCCCCCTCTACCCGCACGGATTTCCGTGAAAGCTTCTCCGCCTTATTCAAAGGCGAAAAAAGAGATACCCATGCGGGTATCTCCGAAAAAAGCGACTTGCGACTTCCTACGGCGGCATTATCCGCATCAGGTCTAGGGTCGAAGTTGGGTGACTTCCTCTCAGCCTGCCACACAGGCTCCCCTGTCTCTCTTTGAGAATTATATTCCATTCTCAGGGAAAAAGCAACCAGAAATATCAAAACATGTTATTCTGCTCGCGTCCGCGCGTCCCATATACCATATTCACACGCAACGCCGCTCCGAGCAGGTTTGAATCATTGCGGAACCGGCACCGGTCTATCACTGTATTCAGGAAATGTACATGGTTAAAGTGCTCATCTGCGATTCGTTCATACTCCTCTCTGACCCGATCCATAAACCAGTCTTCTTCAGAAATACCTCCGCCGATACACAGCAATTCCGGATCAATCGCTACTACAATGCTAAGGCACTGGATGGCAATCCGGTGAATCCATTCATCCACCATCTCGATTGCCAGTTCTTCTCCCGCGAAGGCCCGGTCCGTGATTTCTTTGCCTAAAGAAGCCTGATGGTCCGGAGCAGCTTTTTCATTGTAGCGTTTCAGCAGCCCCATCATTCCAATCGTCCGGCCTGTTTTCATTACTTCTCCGGTTTCCTCATTATGGTAAGCCATGAAATGAAATTCACCGGCAAAGTTATTTGCTCCTGAAAACACGTCGTCCCCCGTACAGATGCAGCCGCCGCCCCCGTACCAATAATCAGGTAAGCAGAAAGCTTCGTTCCGACTGCTCTGCCCATCTTAAGCTCACAAAGCCCCGCTGCCTTGCCATCATTGATCGCAGCAGTCCGGATTCCGGTTCTTTTTTCCATTTCCTGACGGATATTACATCCGTATAGCGCGGATAGCTTTGGCGCCGCATAGCTCCGCACAAAGAATCC
This sequence comes from Clostridiales bacterium, assembly GCA_020860365.1. Lineage (GTDB taxonomy): Bacteria > Bacillota > Clostridia > Lachnospirales > Lachnospiraceae > Choladousia. Next base: position 5,897 of record JAJBUL010000191.1, read on the forward strand.
CTGGTCTATAAGCCCTGGGGCACTCACGCCGATCAACTCGATCTCGGAAAGAGATTTTATATTCCATACAATATAATCAAACAGTTCTTTTCCAGTACCTGCATCTGCGGTTGGTACTTTATACTGGTCGTGAATCTCCCCATTTGCCTCTACGATCCCATATTTAATATACGTCCCACCGATATCGATCGCTAGCGTTTTCGCGAATTTCATTCCAGATCCTCCCCGCAGGATGCAATACACTTTTTGTACCAGTAGAAGGAATCCTTCCTGTAACGTTTATTGCTCCCGTTCCCTTCTTCATCCCGGTCTACATAAATTACACCATATCGTTTACTCATCTCTATGGTTCCGCATGAAATAAGATCGATAATTCCCCACATCATATAGCCCTGTAGATCAACGCCGTCTTTCAGAGCCTCACACATCTGTTTGACATGCTCCCTGAGATAGCTGATGCGGTAATCATCGTGTACTGTACCGTCACTTTCCAGTATGTCATGTGCGCCGATTCCATTCTCGGCAATAAATACAGGAAGTTGATAACGGTCATACATTTCATTCAGAGAAATACGCAGTCCTACCGGGTCAATCTGCCATCCCCAGTCGCTCATTTTAAGGTATGGGTTGCGGTTGCCCGAAACCAGATTTCCGCTGGTTTTCTCATAATTTTTATCGGTTGTGGCAACCATTGACATATAGTAAGAGAATGCCAGGAAATTGACCGTATTCTGCTCCAGAATCTCATCATCTCCTTCTTCTTTTACAATATGTATGTTATGTTCAGCGAACATACGCTCTGTATAGGCCGGATACTTCCCCCGAACCATTACGTCTGTGTAGAAATAATTTTTATAATTTTCATCCAGGATTCCCTGCATCACGTCCTCTGGCCTGCATGTAGCAGGGTATGTTGTAAACCGCGCAATCATGCCGCCAACCATTGGCGAGGGAAGCATTTCTTTCGCCGCTTTTATCGCCAGGGCATTTGCCAGCAGCTGATGATGGGTGCACTGGAAAATCGCGCTGTCGTAATCCTCTTCCTGATCCTGAATCAGCCCGCAGCCGTTATAAGGGTTGAATCTCGAACAATTGATTTCATTAAAAGGCAGCCAGTAATCCACCAGATCTCCCAGATACTGATACAGGGTTTTAGCATATTTCACGTAAAAATCAATCATCCTCCTGTTTTTCCAGCCACCATACTTTAACAGAAGATTGATCGGCGTACCATAATGGAGAATGGTAGCAAACACTTTCATCCCGCGCTTATGGCATTCGGTAAACAGATCCCGGTAATACTTTACCCCCTCCTGATTGGGTTCTTCCTCATCCCCAGTTGGATAAATTCTGGCCCAGCTGACAGCCGTCCGAGAGAGTTTCAGTCCCTATTCTTCCAGCAGTGCCAGATCCTCTTTGTAGGTATGGTAAAAGTCAATCCCCCAGCGAAAAGGGTAATGCGTGTCCTGTGTATCTGTCAGAGCTTTTTCAAAAATTTCTGAGGTCATATTGATATTGCGCATTCTGGTTCGTGTTTCCTTGTCCCATGCAGCGTCAAAATAACGGACATCTTGGGTATCCATACCCTTGCCGCCTTCGTTCCAGGCTCCGTCTGCCTGCGCTGCGGCAAGTGCGCCTCCCCATAAAAAGTTTTCGGGAAATCCCTGTTTCATTAGACATTCTCCTCTGTTCATCGTTTTAGTTTTGGTTTTACATCATCTGGCATCAAAGAAACAAACGGATGCCCTCCCATCCTGTCCTGCAGCTCCTGACGCGCCTCGTCAACGAGGGCAGGATTTTCGAACAGGTCGATCGCCGTGCAGGCCAGAACTTTGGCGGCATAGAGCTCTCCTTTATGCATCAGAGGCTGCTTCCCCTGTGCGACTGCCTGCCAGGAATGCAGCGCAGTCCCGGCTGCATAAGTAGTAGAATGGAGCTGTGCAACCGGACAGAACATACTTACGTCCCCTACGTCAGTAGAGCCAAACATCAGTGGCTCCAATGCTGATTCCGGGAGGATAAAGTTATTAATATCCTCATTCCTGTGCATTTCCACAAATGGACGCTCCTCCTTTGGCAATTCATCCAGAAGCTCCTGGAAAAGCACATCCCGGTCTGGTGTAACCTCCCGGAATTTTCTTGCCGTCTCATGATCCTGTTCTGAGTATTCCGAAAGACCTACCCATTCCATATTGGAATGCATGACATGATTCAACACGCTATTTGGCAAAAGACTGTTAATGCCCCGGTTATATTCAATTTCCACCGTAGTACCGGTCATAAGAGCGGCGCCACGGGCAATGTCATTCAGACGGTCATACATTTCCTGGACATAATAGGCCTCAGGTGCCCTCAGGTAATAAAAAACAGATGCATGAGCCTGCACAACATTGGGGGACTTTCCACCGGTATCCGTAATGGCGTAATGAATTCTGGCATCGGGAACAACGTGTTCCCTCATATAGTTTGCAGCTACATCCATCAGTTCCACCGCATCCAGTGCGCTTCTTCCTATGTGTGCCAGACCTGCCGCATGCGCGCTGATTCCTTTAAAATGGTAGGTGGCGCTGATACTGGCAAGGCACCTGCCGGTAAAAAGCTTTGTCTTATCTGCCGGATGCCAGGTGATCGCACAGTCAATTCCATCAAATGCGCCGTCGCGAACCATAAAAGCTTTCCCGGCACCGCCCTCTTCCCCCGGACAGCCATAAAACACAATTGTCCCTGGTTTTCCTGAGCAGTCCAGATATTGTTTAACGGCAGAAGCCGCCGCAACCGCCGCTGCAGCAATGGTATGATGCCCACATCCGTGTCCCAGGGAACACCCCGGCCGTTCCCTTGGTTCCAGACAGCCGCTCTCCTGGCTCATTCCATCCAGCGCGTCAAATTCGCCTAAAATAGCAATCACAGGATGTCCGGATCCATACACACCTTTAAAAGCGGTCGGTATTCCCGCAAGCCCCTGCTCCACGTGGAACCCATTTTCTTTCAGCATCCCACAGAGGATGTCCATTGCCGTATATTCCTGGAAAGCGATTTCCGGCTGTTCCCATATGGCATCCGATGCCGCATACAGCTTTTCCTGATATTCTTCCAGATAACGAATTACCTGTTCTTTCAAGCCTCTCACTCCTTCTGGTCTTTCTGATTGCGTTCATTTCTCTCGATTATTCAAATAAAAGACATGCTACCTTATGTCCAGGCCGGATTTCCTGTACCTTTGGCTTCCTTTTGCTGCACTCCGGAGTAGCCTTTGGACAGCGGGTGTGGAATGGACAGCCTTCCGGCGGATTCATCGGTGACGGGAGATCTCCGTCAAGCATAATCCGTTCTTTTTTTACATGCGGGTTGGTATCCGGTACTGCGGAAAGCAGTGCTTCTGAGTAAGGATGCAGCGTGTGATCGAACAATTCATCCGTCTCCGCCTCTTCTACCAGATGCCCGAGGTACATCACACCAATCCGGTCCGAAATATATTTCACAACGCTCATATCATGGGCGATGAAAAGATAACTCAGATTTCCTTCCTTTTGCAGGGATTGAAGCAGGTTGATAATCTGTGCCTGAATCGAAACGTCCAGTGCGGATACCGGCTCATCACAGATAATGATCTGTGGATTCAGGATCAGTGCCCTTGCCAGACCGATTCGCTGCCTTTGTCCGCCGGAAAGCTCATGCGGATACCGGTAAAAATGTTCCGGAAGCAGTCCTACCTTTTCCAGCGTTTTCATAGCAATATCAATCCGTTCCGCTTTTGTTCCAATTTTATGAATGGTAAGCGCTTCCACAAGGATATCGCCAACTCTTTTCCTTGGATTCAGCGACGTATATGGATCCTGAAAAACCATCTGAACCTTCTGACGCATCTGGCGCATTTCTTCTTTGGGGATCGACGAAATATCTGTTCCGTTGAGAAGAATTCGTCCGCCTGTAGGCTCCAGGAGACGAATCAAAGTCCTGCCAAGCGTACTTTTTCCGCAGCCGGATTCTCCGACAAGACCATAAGTTTCTCCGGCATACAGTTCAATTGACACGCCATCCACCGCTTTTACAATACCGCCTGGTTGTCCAATCCCGCCTTTTACCGGAAAATACTTACAAACATCTTCCGCCTGTATCACGATATTTTTCTTGTCTGTATTCATTCTATCGCCTCCTGCTCCGGTTCTGGTGTATATCGGAAACACCGCACACTCTGCGTATCGCTCACCTTCTGCAGCGCCGGCATTTCTTTTCCGCACCGTTCTGTAGCGTAAGGACATCTGGGCGCGAACCGGCATCCTTTAGGAATCTGGCTTAACAGGGGAACCGTTCCCCTGATGGTGTGGAGTGGTTTTGTGCGATCCCCGTCCAGCCTTGGAATCGACTGAATCAATCCCCAGGTATATGGGTGCATCGGGCGATCAAAAATATCCTCAACCGTAGCCTCTTCCACAATCTGCCCCAGATACATGACAACAACCCTTGTACAGGTCTCCGCTACCACTCCGAGATCATGCGTAATCAGCATCACGCCCATGTCAAGCTGGTGATTGAGCTGCACGATCAGATACATAATCTGTGCCTGAATGGTTACATCCAAAGCCGTCGTCGGCTCATCCGCAATCAGCAGCTGTGGTTTGCAGGCCAGCGCAATCGCGATCATCACACGCTGCCGCATACCGCCCGACAACTCATGGGGATATTGCTTCATACGTTTTTCCGGAGCCGGAATGCCTACCAGGCGGAGCATTTCCAGCGCTTCCTTTTCCGCCTGCCCTTTACTCATTTTCTGATGAATCCGAAGCGGTTCACAAATCTGGTTCCCTACAGTAAAAACAGGGTTCAGCGCACTTAAGGCATCCTGGAAAACCATAGAAATTTTGTGGCCGCGGATATTCTGCATTTCCTTATAAGGAATTTTCAGCAGATCCTCGCCCTCCAGCAAAACTTCGCCCTCATAGCTTGCCATATGTTTTTCATCATACAGCCGCATGATCGACTGAGAAGTAACGCTCTTCCCGCATCCGGATTCGCCCACAATACCAAGAAGCTCTCCCTTATAAACGTTAAAGCTGATCCCACTGATTGCTTTTTGAGGGCCACGCTCCGTACGGAAAGTCGTGCTGAGGTTTTTTACTTCCAATATCTTTTCTTTACTCATTGCGTTACCCCCTAATTTGTCAGCGGATCCAGGAAATCACGAAGCCCGTCCCCAAGCAGGTTTAAGCCCAGCACGGTCAATGCGGTAAAGATACCCGGGAAAATAATCAGCCACCAGGCTGTATAAATATTATTCATACCCTCATTAAGGATACTGCCCCAGCTTGGTACGGAGGATGGAACTCCCGCTCCAAGAAAGCTTAAGGAAGCTTCGGACAGGATCGCCGTTGCAAAGTTGAAGGTCATCTGCACAATAATGGACGAAAGAATATTGGGGGCAATGTGTCCCCACAGAATGCGGTTGGTTTTTGCCCCAAGCGCGTCCATCGCTTCCACGTAGGTCTGTTCCCTGACTGAAAGCGCCTGCGACCGGGCCAGCTGGGCAATGCCGGGAATACAGACAACGGTCAGCGAAATCAGTACGTTTCTGATGCTTGCGCCCAATGAGGCCATCAGGCAGATAGCCAGCATAATGTTAGGAATTGCCTTCATGCCATCACAGATACGCATAAGGATATTATCAAGGATTTTGTTATAGCTCGCATAAAGCCCAATGACCATCCCAATCAGGCCAGACGCCAATGACACTACAAATCCTACCAGAAGAGAGATTCTTGCTCCGTAAACCACACTGGTCAGCACATCTCTTCCGAGAGAATCCGTGCCAAACGGGTGAGCCAGGCAGGGAGCCATCAGACGGTCTCTTACGACCATTTCATTTGGCTCATACCCAGCGATCACTGGTGCGAACAGAGCAATCAGGATCATAAGGAGAACCAGAACAAGTCCAGCCATGGACAACTTATTCTTTGTAAATGCCCGGATTCTGACGCTTCTCTGCTCTTTTTTCAGCTGTCTGCGGACTTCTTCCAGATTTAATGATTTTTCATTCGATTCCATATCTGCCCACCTCCTAATCAAGCCGGATACGCGGGTCAATCAGCCCATAGATCAGATCCATAATAAGACTGATCGTCACGTTAATCAAAGCAATTACAAGTACCACTCCCTGGATTACCTCATAATCGCGCCGGCCGATGGAATTGACGATCAGAAATCCCATTCCCGGGATATTGAACATCGTTTCAATAACTGCAGCGCCAGAAAGGATGCCGATGATGCTCTGGCCGATCACAGTTATAACTGCAACCAGGGTGTTTTTGAACGCATGCTTTGTCACCAGGAAAAATTCTTTCACACCCTTTGCCTTTGCCATCCGAATGTAATCACTGTTCAGAACATCCAGCATCGAAGATTTTGTCATACGCATCATAATTGCCGAATGTGAAAATCCAAGGGCAAACGACGGCAGAATCAGACATCTTATGTGCTTCCACAGCCCTGCGGATAACGGCTTATATCCCGAGACAGGAAGCCAGCCAAGCTTCACACAGAATAGCATCATCAAAAGCAGGCCAACCAAAAAGCCAGGGACGGAAATGCCGGCCAGCGTAATTCCATTTACCGCGGCGTCCACTGCGGATCCCCGTTTTCTGGCAGCCAGCATACCCAGCGGAAGTGCAAGCAGTATGGATATGATAGTTGAAAATATAGTCAGGGAGATCGTCGGGGCAAAATAGCTGGCAATCATTTCCGTGACTGGTTTACTTCCCACAACAGAGGTACCAAGATCTCCGTGAAAGACATCCACAAGCCAGTTTATATACTGTACCGGAAGAGGAAGATTCAGTCCCATTTCTTCTTCCAGGGCATCAATTTCTTCCTGCGTCGCGTTTTCACCAAGAATCGTGGAGGCCGGACTGCCTGGCGCAAGGTGCGTCAGCGAAAAAGCAATGATCGAAACAATGAACAGCACTGGAATCACGGATAAAACTCTCTTAATTATGTATTTTTTCATAAAATCACCTTACCAAAAAGCTGCCATAAAACCATCTGCATCTCGCCTTTCAAATTCCGAACCGGTTCATCCCGGCCTGCGATGGTGTATGGTTCTATGGCAGCATGTATGCTGAACTCATCCGAAAGGAATTATCCTTTCCCTATTTCATTACTCAGGAATATACGCATTCCAGTAATACGCACAGTTGTAGTAGATCACGCCCTGCATCTGGCTGTTCATGACATCATGCGATGTATAGTGCCCCAGGCTGATAATCGGCAGATAATCCCAGCAATACTCCTGGATGTCTACCCACGCATCCGCAACCTCATCAATTGTGGTGGAAGCATTGTATACATCCCAGAGCTCGTTCAGTCCTTCGTCATCGGTCCATCCCGCATAGGAAGAGCCAAAGTAAGCTTTCAGAGACGGAACAGGAACAGTTGAAAAGCTGGACACGAAAATGTCGTACAAAGAAGAATCATTTCTGTATTCGGTAAAGGTACTCCAGTCAACCGTTGTGATTTCACAGTCAATGCCGTTCGCTTCCAGCTGCTGCTCCAGAATCAGGGCATAGCTGTCAAAATTATTTGCGCTTGAAGCAAGGATGCGAAGTGTCTCCCCATTATATCCAGCCGCTTCCAGATAACTCTGCCCTGCTTCCGCATCCATCGGATTATAGTTTTCAGAACCGGCTTCTGTGTACCACAGAGTCTGGAAGGAATCCATGTAGCTGGAGTTCAGTGTATAGCTCGAGTCAACCACCATAAGGATTTCCTCATAATCCAGGAAGCAGTTGATCGCTTTCCTCATGTTGATATCTGCGCAGAGGCCTTCCTTTTTATTAAATACCAGTACCTTCTGGCCACCTTCCTCTGAGTATTCTACGAGGTCGTCGTTCCCGGCCACCTGAGACAACGTGGAATCTGAAACATTGGCGGAGTCATACTCTCCCGTCTGCAACCCGGCCATCCGTGTTGTTTCTTCTGTTACGACCCAAAAATAAATGTTCTGTGTGTAAGCATGCTTGTAACCGCTCCATCCGTCACACGCTTCATCCGGATCCCCATAAGGAACATAATCATCAAATTTCTCCAGATGTACATACTGGTCAAGCACCCACTCGGAAAATACATACGGGCCGGTACCGATGATGTCTGTCATATAACCGTCTTCGCCCTCGCTGGCAATCGCCGCTTCTGAAGTGATGACCGCCCTCTGGTTCGCCCCCGCGAGCATATAGAGAAGTGTCACGCACGGAGACTCTGTCGTAATTGTCACAGTCCGGTCATCCACCTTTTCAAATCTGGCATCGCCTACCATATCTGCCGCCGCACTGTAATTCTCAATCCAGCGGTTCAGGGAAGCCACCACATCGTCCGCCGTCATAACGGAACCGTCGTGGAAATTCACTCCCTCTCTAAGCGTAAAGGTAAACTCGGTCGCATCATCACTCATCTCATAGCTTTCGCATAATTCCGGAACCGGTTCTCCGGAAGCATTCAGTGTCATCAGCTGCTCATAAACGGTTCCACACAGGACGACACGGGAATTGAGGGTTGATGTCTTATGGAGGTCATAGACCCCGTTCTCTGCTGCAAGTGCAATGTTGATGGTGTCCCTTACGGAACCAACCTCTTCCGCGCCGGCGTTCATTGGAAGGCTGCCAAGCATCATTGTGCCTGCAAATGCCGCTGCTGAACCACGTAAAAAATCTCTTCTTGATATTTTTTTAGCCATTTTTTCCTCCTTAAAACAATGCTCTTATTGCCCTGCTACGATTGGATAAGTAAATTATAATGAAAAGAAAGAGACCGTTCTACCTCAAATGCGAACTGTTTTTTGCTATTATCGTCAAAAAAAACCCGAATCAACGTGATTTTTGTGGATTTTACACAACTAAACGGATTGGGATTTCAAATAATTGTTCGGTACAAGACCTTTAGTGCATTATAAA
>JAJBUL010000191.1:14845-19640 GCA_020860365.1 Clostridiales bacterium
TTCTCTTGGCGTACATCCCATAAATTTTTTGCAAAATTTTGAAAAAGGAGAAAAATTTTCGTACCCAAGCTCCTGGCCGATTTCCCCGATTGGCGGCGGTGTGTTGGCAAGCATATTCCCGGCTTCCCTCATCTTTTCTTCAACGATACAGTTCCCGATCGACTGGCCGGTTTCCCTCTTATATATTTTTCCCAGATAATCCACGTTCATATAAAGCGCGTTCGCCACGATTTCCCTGGATAAATTTTCCCGGATATGTTCTTTGACATAGGTTTTCACCGCCTCAGTGACGGAAGCCGGGGCGTCCAGCCGGGGCATGCATGCGACTGCGGTTGAGACCCACGCCAGGAAATCTTCGACGGAAATATGCGCGTTTACTTCCAGTTCTTTCAATTCCGGAGACATCAGAACCTTATGCGCAGGAATGGACTTTTCTTTCAGAACAGAGCAGAACAACTGGTTAATATCCGCCCGCATTGCCTTCAGGTAATCCCGCGATATCATTCCCTTTGCAGACTGCCCGCTGAGAAATATGCGGATATTTTCTTCAAACTGATCAAACTGGCCATTTTTCAGAAAATCTTCGGAATGTTCCGGGAGCAGTACATACATTTCGGTTTTATTGCGGCTCCGGTTGCGGATGGCCGGATAAATTCCCGGCTCATCCTCCATGCTCTCCCTTTCGGTTTCCATGACTGCAAGGACAGCCTGGAAAATTTTTTCACAATAAATCTCCGCATCATAATAAATGCATAGTGGAATCCCTTTTTCATGCTGAATCTCCCGGATCAGCCCCCTGCACAGGAATAAAAACTCATCATTCGAAAGATTCCGGACAATTAAGATGGGACGCACCTGTTCCAGAAGAAAGAAATCCACCTCCTGTTTCTGAAACCATTCATTTGCGAATGCCAGCAGCTCTTTCCTTGTCGTTCTTTCAATGTCCGTATTCCGCTGATGGATCAGCTTTCTGCTCAGAACCGCGATCTGGTACGTATCGGTCAGAGACATATCAATCCCGCAATTTCTGGCTTCGACAACAAAATTAGACGTATTCACGGAAATCTGTCCGCTGCAAAGACGCATCCAGAACTGTTGCTGAATCAGTCCCTTATGGCGCTCCCAATACTGATTATGTGCCGCCATCGCTGCTTCCTGGCGTTTCTTTTTCACCCGGTTGATTATCATAGTCAATATATGCTTCGTCTTTTCTTCTTCCACAGGGAAAAGAAGAAAATATACAGATGGGAGCTCTGGCAGCCAGGATAATACTTCCGTTCCAGGCTTTTCGAGAAGTACAAGCACTTCCGGTCTCTCTTCCCGTTCACAGATATTTGCCAGGAATGCAAATACCGGGCTTTCATTCCCCTGAGCCTCGCAAATCAACACATCTGCCTGGTTTTTCCAGAGCATCTCACCTGCCTTCACCAAATCCCATTCAACAAGAAAATCCGGGGTACTTGTCAGCTTGCTGACCCACCCCTGAATTTGCCGCAAATGAGGCAGGTTGCTTGTCACGATCAAAAACTTCATATCAGCATCCGTGCGGTGCTGCTATTGCAGCGATCGCGATATGATGCTTACTCAATAGAGGCACCATAACGCGCCCATTAACCCTGTCCAGCATGGTAATCAGGGTCTTTTCCCAGATATCGATCACTTCTACACGGTAGGTATGAGTTTCCGGAAGATCGATTGGATATTGGGTTGGACAAAAGTCCCCCAAATATATCAAAAAAACCTGATCCTTTACTTTTCCTTTCGCGACAAACTCTCCTTCGTGGAAGGCCTCCCTTTCCACCGCATTCATATTCAAAGCTGATTTTATCATTTCTGCTGTTTATTGCCTTCACCATGCCATGTGTTTCCCTGGGAAGGACAGAAACCGTTCCATCGGCTGTGATACAGCCTTTGACATGACAGGTATAGGTTCCGCTCTTTTGGGGAGAAAACGTACCTTATAGATCCCATCCCCGGCATAAAATCCTTTCAGAGAAATGGAATCGCCTTCACACGAAACCTCTGCTTCCAGGTCAATCGCAGCATAGTTCCCGGTTAATACCGGTCCTTCAAATCGCAGTTCACACATTTCATATTGTTTCATTGGCACCGTCGGATCCTCCCATTGTATTTTTCGTCTTTCCACTCATAGAGTAGATCACATCGCCATTCCGATAGCTGGTAGCATCCACCATATTTTCACAGGCCGCAACAACCCCGATCACATTATTATGGAAGCTCTTTTTGTGTAGTTGAGTTCATTATACCCGCTAAGCCAGTAAAAGGGAACCCATATTTTCATCAGATAATTTTTTTCGCTTGAAGTGCAAGAACGGGCAGGTTAAATCCTGCCCGTAAAAAATGTACCGCTTGATGTTTATACACTTCTCGAATGTGCGCACAGCACGCCTTTTATTTCACCGTCACCATATAAGTAGCTTCATTCACAAGGTTCATCGTATCCGCAGAATCGTAATAGGATACATGAATCACCGCTTCTCCGCTCTGCCCGATGTTCAGTTCAAAGGTGGAGCTCTCCGTAAACGCAATCGCTGTTCCATCTGCCAGAGTCTCAACACCATCCACGGTGATGCTGTCAAGCAATGCATAGGTGGATGTAGCCGCATCTACATAGAGCGTACCAGTCACTGCGCTGTTCGCTGTCACACCATCCACCGTCTCGTCCAGCCCGATGCCGTAGCTGAGCGTGTCAAAATGCCAGTTGATGATCGTGTCATCCAGCGAGGTCTGAATCGATGCGGAGCCATCCGCTGTCATGAGTGCGTCGTCGCCAATCATGATGTAATAGGACATATCCGCGGCAAACGGAGTATCCAGATAGATGCGGAATTCGGTTCCTTCCGTCCACTCACCCAGATCGTAAAGCTTCTCCACGTCTGTGATCGGCTCGGAAACAACCTTTGTCGTGTCACTCATCTCTACCGTCTCAATCAGGGAGCCATCCGCTGCATCGTAGACGGAAACCGTCCCAGTGCCGGCAACCAGATCCGTGCGCTGCGTAGAAATCGTCAGATAATTTCGTCCTGCCTCAATCGTCGCTGTCTCGGCGGCATCCTCATCCGTATTCGGATTCAATACCAGTTCTGACAGGGAAATGATTTCCTGAACCGTGCTCTCTGTTTCAGTCTCGACTACCTCTGTATCATCTATCCCTTCGGTGTCAGAAGTCTCGAAATCAATGACGATATCGGAGCCGTCGGTCTGTGCCGAGCCGTCATCTGCAGCGTCATCCGTGGAACCGTCCGCATCCACAGAATAATCCGCGTCTACCGTATCCGTGGAGCCATCACCGCCTGTCGCATCTTCATAGGTGTCGGATACCGTAATATCAAACCCGAAATCATCAGAAACCTCTGTCTCGGTTTCCGTCTCCGCTTCCGTTTCAGCAAGCGCCGATGCATCGGTAGCGTCAAACACGACGTCGCTTCCCAGTGCGGACTCGTCTGTATTCAATAGAATACTGTCTTCGGCGAGAGCCGATTCTTCTGATTCCGCTGCCGTGCTTTCCGTAGAACTTTCTGTCGATTCTTCCGTTCCAGAAGCTGTATCCTGCGCACTCTCTGTGGATTCCGTGCCGGACTCTGTACTCTCCTCCTCTGAGTCGCTTTCTTCATTGAGAAGTGAATCCAGATTTTCTTCGACACGCTCCAGTGTCTCGCTCATCTCTTCGTAATTGTAATCCTGCTCCGCGATCTTTTCCATCAATTCTACCAGCAGGGCGCGATCTTCATCAGAAAGCGTTACGTTCTCTTCCTCTGCAACAGTATCTACAATTACTTCGATGTCGCCTGTGCTGACCACATCGCCCTGGATCACCTGGATCTTCGTCTCATTGACAATCTGCGTCGCCTCAACCGTACCGACACTGTCGGAGATCGTCGTCGTGGTAACCAGCTCCTGGGTTGCAGTCTCTTTCTTCGTCTCATCCAATGTCTCACCAGAAGCAGTCTCATACGCCATCAGCACACCGGTAAGCGCTCCGGTGCCGGATACTGCGAACGGAGCCGCGGCCAGTACCTCACAGTTTACCACGCCCGCCGTAGAAAGCGTCGAGGCGATCATATTGCTGGTTACATAGGTAAGATTCGCCGTCTTTACCTGAATGCCACCGGATGTCGTCGGACTCACCAGCGCACAACTGTATGTTCTGGTACCGATCTGCTCCAGGGGAATGTAAGAACCGAGATGTTCTCTCTCGTCCTCATTTGTAATCGTCAGTGTCTCAATATTCGACTCACCGTAAATGCCGAAATATTTGAGAATCATCGTCTGCTGTTCTTCTGTCAGATCCGCGCCGAGCGTCACCACCTTCTGGCTGTCCGCCATCGCAGGAACCGACGGCACCGCCGCCGCCAGGCAAAACGCGCTCAGCAAAACCGCAGTCAGTTTCTTTGTAAATTTCATACGCTAACCTCTCCTTTTCTGTTCGATCAATTCCAACTGCGCCGGGACTTTCTGACTGACGCAGCTGATTAACGCTGTCAGTTATGAGTATAGCATTCCTCGTCCCCGAATACAAGAAAGGTTTTTCGATGGAAATATTAAGGTTTCCTGAAATGTTGCCAAGAACCGCTTTTGTTCTTAAATATACAGCTGATTTCAGTATAGAAACCAGATCACTGAATCACAGCTCAGTATTTGTTACAGATCACACGTTACAAGTACACTTCAGTACTTAGTCTGTTTTTATAAAATCATTGCAATTATCCATGCAACATTATATAATCCCGTTTTCGACACTTTGAGATTAGAAAAGAGGTGGAATCCCTTGTAA
>JAJBUL010000269.1 GCA_020860365.1 Clostridiales bacterium
TTGAAGCTTTCTAAACGATTAGGTTATATTTTTAATTTACTGTGAATAGTAACCAATAGAATAAGATAAAAAACAGAGCATGTGGAAGAACGAAGTATAAACCTGAAAAGCCAGATAAAACAAGATGCGCAATCGATTGCGCACCGAAAAAGGCAACAGAAAAAGAAATGTGCAAATTGCATAAAAAAATAAACTAAATACTGTACAATTAGTATAGTTGACATGAAGAAACAGATAAGGTATACTGTTAGCATGGTTAAGTGATTGCGCAACAGTTGCGCAATATAATCGCGGATTGCCGGGAGTGAGATAAGCTTTCCGGAGCGTCGCTGAGAGGGGCGTTTCCACAGGCAGTCCGTTGTACGGCGGATCGTGAGCACGGTTTGCTGTATACCTATTATGTCTATAAGGAGGACAATAATTATGAACAGAATATCCAGAAGAGAGTTTCTGCGCGGTTCCGCTGCAAGTATCGCTACACTGGCGCTGGCAGGCGCTATGGGTGGGGTTGCTTCTGCTGATGACACTACCATTACGATCTGGGTAGCAGACAACATGGTAGATCTGACGACAGAGTATGCGACTGCGTACCTTGAGGAGAATTATCCGGATTTTACGATTGATGTGCAGGCAGTTGGCGAAGGTGACGCAGCTTCTAACATGATCACGGACGTTGAAGGCGGCGCGGATATCTATACATTTGCACAGGATCAGAAGGCTCGTCTGGTAAGCGCCGGCGCGCTGAGTGAGCTCTCTGATTATTATGCAGAGTGGGTAGCAGAGAATAATGATGCTGGTTCTGTAGCAGCAGTGCAGAATGGCGAAGCTACTTACGCATTCCCGATTACTTCTGATAACGGCTATTTCCTGTACTATGACAGCAGCGTAGTGACCGATCCGACTTCTGTAGAAGCGATCCTCGCGGACTGTGAAGCAGCGGGCAAGGGCTTCTACTTCCAGATCAGCGGCGGCTGGTACAATGTAGCGATGTTCTTCGGCACCGGCTGCACCCTGACCTATGAGGCAGATGAGAGCGGTACATACACCAACTGCACGATCGACTATGCTTCGGATGCAGGTGTGACTGCGATGAAGGCTCTGATCTCTGTTGCGTCCTCTTCCGCATTCTATGATGGATCTTCCATCGGCGACGCGACGAACTGCGCGGCGATCGTTGACGGTACCTGGGATTCTTCAGCTGCACAGGAACTCTTTGGTGAGAATTACGCATGCACAAAGCTTCCGACCTTCACGGTTGATGATGTGACCTATCAGATGAACAGCTTTGGCGGATATAAGATGCTCGGCGTGAAGCCGCAGACCGATGAGAATAAGGCTCTGGCGTGCTTTGATCTGGCACAGTACCTCGCTGACGCAGAAGTACAGCTGGCTCGCTTCGAGGCGGAAGGCTGGGGACCGTCGAACCTGACCGCACAGGCAGATGAGGCAGTACAGGAGAACGAGGCTCTTACCGCTCTTGCTGAGCAGAGTGAGTTTGCAATTCCGCAGGGCGACTATCCGGATGATTACTGGACCGTATCCGAGGCTCTTGGCAAGGATATCATCGCTGGTACCTACAATGATTATACCGACGAGCAGCTGCTTGAAGTCCTGACTGATTTCCAGGCACAGTGTGAGGCTGCTGTTACGGGCTGATCACGAAACCCGAAAGGAAACCTGAATACAGACCGTCTTTTGGCGGTCTGTATTTTTAAAGTTCAGGTTACTATTCAGAGGCAGGAGGCGTGAAACGCAGCTGTATGGACTGCCGCTCTGAATGGTTTACTGGTTTTAGAAAAGGGAGGGACGAGACCGCAATGAGTCAACAAAAAGAAACGATTTCCGCCCGCGTGGAGAAAGGCTTTACGCAGGTAGGAAGAAATATCGCGGAGATCGGCACGACTTTTAAAGAAGGCGACGGGACCGCGAAGCTGTCTTTTTTGATCATGGGCTTTGGCCAGCTGGTACATAAGCAGTTCCTTAGAGGCATCATTTTCCTGGGGACGGAGATTGTGTTTATTTACTACATGGCTACATTCGGCGCACAATATTTATCGAAGTTGCCGACGCTTGGCACAGTGGAAACTTATGTGGATAAGAGCGGTAAGATTCCGCTTACTGTATATGGCGACAACAGCTTTCTGATTTTGCTGTATGGCCTGCTGACGCTCTTTGTGATTGCAGCTTTTATTTTCATGTGGCGGATGAATGTCGGGCAGCAGCGCCAGATTCAGAAGCTACAGGAGATGGGAAAAAAGCTGCCGACCAGCAGAGATGATCTGAAATCTCTGCTGAATGAGCACTTTGCCGCGACTTTGCTGGCTGTTCCGAATGTTGGTGTGTTTGTTTTTATTATTTTGCCGATCATTTTCATGGTTTGCGTTGCGTTTACAAACTATGACGCGACGCATCAATCGCCAACGAATCTGTTCACGTGGGTTGGGCTGGAGAACTTTAAAAATCTGTTTTCTATGGGTTCGTCCGGTTTTGGAACCACGTTTTTCCGGGTGCTGGGCTGGACACTGGTCTGGGCTTTCTTTGCGACTTTCCTGAATTTCTTCCTCGGTCTGGGCGTGGCTATTATGATTAACAAAAAGGGGATTAAATTTAAGAAGCTGTGGAGAACCATTCTGGTCATGACGATTGCGGTGCCGCAGTTTGTATCTCTGCTGTATATGTACAAGATGTTTGCCAACGATGGTCTGGTAAATACGTATTTGCTGAAATGGGGATTGATACAGACGTATATCCCATTCTGGACGTATGCGACATCATCGCGAATTCTGATTATTCTGATCAATGTGTGGATTGGTATTCCGTACATGATGCTGATGACAACCGGTATTCTGATGAATATTCCGGCGGATGTTTATGTTAGTGCAAGGATTGATGGGGCTTACGGGTGGCAGATGTTCCGCAAGTTTTCGCTTCCGTATATGCTGTTCGTGTTGGGGCCATATCTGCTGACATCCTTTACCGGCAACCTGAATAACTTCAACGTGATCTACCTGCTGACGCAGGGGCAGCCGACAACGATGAGCATGACAGGCGGCGCGGGCGGCACCGACCTTCTGATTACCTGGCTGTATAAGCTGACTGTGAACGATACGAACTACCGTATGGCGGCCGTCATTGGTATTATGGTATTTGCGGTAACGGCGATTATTTCCCTGGTAGTGTATCGAATCCTGCCGTCCGTAAGAGATGAGGAGGGATTCCAATAATGAATGAGAAAAAATTAAGATCAAAAAGCAAACATGACAGGATAATCAACACGATTATCTACATTGTCCTGATCCTCATGAGCATTATCTGGCTGTTCCCGTTTGTCGGACTGGTGCTGCAGAGCTTCCGCTCCTATGCGACCGAGTATGGCGGTATGGTGGCTTATTTTGTGCCGAAAGAGTTTTCCCTGGATAACTATACCTGGCTTCTGACAGATGCCGGCAGCTCGTTCCCAAAATGGTACCTGAACACTCTGACGATTGCCATTTTTGTGGCAATTATCAACACGATCATGATTGTGGCGGTGGCGTATGCGCTTTCCAGATCCAGATTCGCGGGCAGGACGTTCCTGATGCAGCTGTGGCTGATCCTGGGGATGTTCCCCGGATTCCTCACCATGATCTGTCTCTATTTCCTGCTGAAGCAGATGGGACTGACACAGGCAGGCGCAATTCCGGGCCTGATTCTGGTGTCATGCGCGAGTTCGGGTATGGGCTATTATGTCTGCAAGGGTTATTTTGATACAATCCCGAAGGCGCTGGATGAAGCGGCCCGTATAGACGGCGCATCTAACGCGCGTATCATGTTTACGATCATTATGCCGCTGACCAAGCCGATCATAATCTATACAGCGCTGACTGCTTTCATGGCTCCATGGTGCGATTACGTAATGGCTTCTTATGTGGCCTTTGGCTATAGTGACAGCTATAACGTGGCCGTGGCTTTGACCCGCTGGGTATGGACGAACGATTACCAGGGCTATTACACCAGGTTCTGCGCGGGCGGCGTACTGGTAGCCATTCCGGTGACCATCCTCTTCATGTGCCTGCAGAAGTACTATGTAGAAGGTGTGACCGGCGGCGCTGTGAAGGGCTGATACGATGCTATTACAGGTTACACCTGTTGAAGTAAAAATAAGGTTCATTTGGTTAGGGTGTGACCTGTAACGGTCAGACAACGATAAAGCTGTAGGGGCAGGGCTTGCCTTGCCTGATCAATTGGTCTTTTACATCACGGTTTCGGGATGTGAAAGACCAATTCAAGGAAAGACAGAGGTTTTGAAAACAGAAATGAAGATGGAGACTTACTTGTCTGCTGTTTTCCGGAAAAGCCTGAAAGCGACCGGCAGCGGGGCGAAATGCCTGTTGCCGGTTCTGTTTCTGGCATTTTTGCTCTGCTTCGGGCAGACGATGCCGGTTCTGGCGGAGGCGGAAGGTGCAGAGTCTGTAGAATTTACGGAAGCAGAATTTTCTGTGGAGACGGAAATCACAGAAGCGACAGAATATGCGAACACAGAGACGAACACGGATGACATGGTTCAGAGATCTGAGATGGAATCCGTGTCGAATGAAGAAATAACAATCGACGACAACTACCGCAATTACTATGAGATATTCGTTTATTCTTTCTATGATTCAGACGGAGATGGGATCGGTGATCTGAACGGCGTCCGGGAAAAGCTGGACTATATCGAGGAGATGGGTTTTGACGGAATCTGGCTGATGCCGGTCATGCCCTCGACGACGTATCATAAGTACGATGTAACGGATTATTACGGGATCGACGAAGAATATGGCACGCTTGAAGATTTTCAGGCGCTGGTGGAAGAATGCCATGCGCGAGGAATTCAGGTGGTCATTGATTTCGTGATTAACCATACCTCTTCCCAGCATGCGTGGTTCCAGACGGCCTGCGAGTATCTGGCTTCCCTGGAAGAGGGAGAAGAGCCAGATGAGAGTGCCTGCCCTTATGTGGGGTATTACCATTTTTCACAGACGCAGGAGAGCAGCGATTATTATGAGATTCCTGTGACGGGCAGTTCGACCTGGTATTATGAGGGTGTGTTCTGGTCGGAAATGCCGGACTTGGATCTCTCCAACGAAGCGCTGCGGATAGACCTGGAGGAGATTGCCGCATACTGGATTGATATGGGCGTTGATGGTTCCCGCATGGATGCGGCGTTGCATTTTGAAGAGAGCGACACTTCCTTTAATACGGAGGTGCTGAACTGGCTGTATTCGTACTGCCTGACGCTGGATCCGGATTTTTACATGGTCTCTGAGGTCTGGGCAAACGAAGCGACGATCGCGGACTATTACGCAAGCGGGACGCCAAGTATGTTCAATTTTGATATGGCGGAAGCCGAGGGCAAGCTGATCAAAGCGGCGCGGGGAACTCTGAAGATATCGAGCCTGATCGACTCCATGATCAAATGGCAGGAGGATTTTTCCGCAGAGAATCCGGACTACATCGACGCCGCCTTTATCTCGAATCATGATACCGGCCGGATCTCGAATGCGCTTACCTCCGATGAGAACGATATCAAGATGGCGGCCGGTCTGCTGATGACAATGAGCGGCAATACGTTTGTCTACTATGGCGAAGAGATTGGTATGAAGAGCAAAGGCTCCGCGGATGAAAACAAACGCCTGCCGATGTACTGGTCAGAAACAGACACTACAGGGATGACGGACGGTCCGGCGGATGCGGAGGAAGGCATCGTTTCGTCCTTTGCGGCGGCGGATGAGCAACTGGCGGATGAGACGTCCATTCTCAATTACTATAAGCGGGCGATTGCGCTGCGGAAGGAGAATCCGGAGATTGCACGCGGGACGATTGAGAAGGTGGAAGAACTCTGCGACGGTAACCAGGGTGCGATTGTGAAAACCTGGGAAGACAGTACCATCGCGATTTTGTATAATACGTCGGATGACGGGGTGGAAATCGACCTTTCCGGGACGGCGCTCTCCGGGATGGAGATCACCGGATATCTGACGCTGAACAACGAGGAGATTGTACTTGCGGATGGCGTGGCGGTGATGCCGGCACAGTCGATTCTGGTGCTGCGGTAGGCATGAAATTTTGCTGCTGTATGTAAACAGTAGAATTTTAGGCAACGGCGATTCTTCCAAAAAGCGGGAGGGTCGTGTCATCCCATGGGATTCGGGGAACAGGATATGTCCTGATCTGTTGATGCATGATAGATTGATGAAAGGGAAAATAACATGGACAAATTTGTTGTAAACATTATCCACCGTCCCGAGATGGTGCCGGAGTACGCTGAGAAGGTGACCGGCCATGGACAGGCGGAAGACATTGGACGTAAGGCTTTGCTGACGGAGAGCCTGGATATTTTTAAGACGCAGCAGGAATGTGCGCACAAAAACGGCTTAAAGACGACGATTGAGATGACCTATGCCAGCCTTTTCAATGAGGAGGCGATTGCGCTTGCGAAGGAGCATCATGAGAAATACGGCGATGAGATCGCGCTGACGCTGCTCGGCCTTCCGTGTAAGGAATTCCGGGAAAAGTATAATACAAAGGATTTCTGCATCTGGATGTTTTCAATGGAAGATAAAAAGGCGATTGTGCAGGATGTATTTGAGAAGTTTTATGACTGCTTTGGCTTTTATCCGGAATCGACCGGTTCCTACTATATGGATGCGGAACTGACGAATTATATCAAAGAAAAATATCCGTCTGTTAAGTGCGCGGTGGCGACCTGCTGGGAGGAAGGCCCAAAGGCTTATCACACCTGCAACAACAGCTGGTATACCTTTATGGATGGCGGTCCCTGGGCGCCGTGGATTCCGTCAAAGCAGAATACGCACGCGCCTGCGGCGAATGAAGAAGAGGATTCCGGCATTGTGGCGATCCCGCATCTGAGCCGTGACCTGATCGCGTGCTACGATGGCAATGGCTCAAACTTCGGAACGCATCCGCAGAACGTGCTGCGCGGTATGATTTACGATACGGAGACCTGGGAGTACCCGTATTTGTACAACCTGATTGATCAGTACCGTTATCAGGCGAAGTTCAACGACGGCTACTCGTATAATATGATGTTTGTCGGACCGGGCTGGATGAACAAGATGGGACGCTGGGAAGCGCCATATGAGCTGCTTCTGAAATCCTACGAGGATGGCTGCGCGTACTATGGAAAGCTGAAAAAAGAAGGCCAGCTGATCGACATGACGATGAGCGAGTTCGCGGATTACTATCGTCAGAAGAAGTCTTATACCGAACCGGAGTGCGCACTCTGGAGAGATATTCTATATGGAAGCAAAAAACAGGTATTCTGGTACTGCGATCCGTATCTGCGCGCGGGCGTCAATATGGATCAGGGCGGTGCGATTGTTGATTTGCGTCCGTATGTCGCGAAGCTGAATTGGCCGGTCGGCATCGGTACCCCGCATATTCAGGATGCAAGCTATCCGTTCCTGATTCAGGAAAAATACCGCGCGGGTTATTTTACCCATTATGCGGGCGAGGGAACCGTCCGCAGCGCGAAAATCTGCCACAACGGCGAAGAGGTTGATCTGTGTCTGTGCCGCACAAAAGCGCATTTTTCCGAGGAGCCGCAGGCTTCCGCAGAGACCACATCGGCAGACGGAAGTGCAGCAAAAGTCGCGAAGAACCGCATTCTTACTCTGGATCCGGTAGACATTGAATTTTCGGATCTGACCGTAAAGCTGCAGACGGTGATGACCTTTGCAGAAGGTACGGGCAGTATCCGTATTGACCGTAAGGTGCTGGAGATCACACCGAAGGAAGAGGGCGCGGATGTGTCAGCTGCTGAGGAAAGGCCCCCTCACAACAGTTCGGCGGCAGATCGCAGCTGCGATTCCGAGAACGCTACGCGTTGCGCAGCTGCTGAAATTACGATTAATGAATATATGGTGGGCTGCTACGGTACGACGGAGTACACAGAGGATATGTCCAGCCTGACACTGCGTGTAACGAAAGGTGATGAAAAGACAGAGATTCCTTATGAGTATAAGTGCCGTGAGGCATCCCTGGAAGGCGCGGACTGCGCGACCTGTATTGTTCCGCCAGTTGAAACGAAGGTTTCCATGACTTGCGAGGGCCGGAATAAGGCTGGTTACATCAAAGAAGGATATGCGTTCAGCCCGATGTTTACGATCGGTTACACCGGAAAATTATGTGAGAAGGAGGTCTTCACGACATGGCTCAATCTGGAAAAGGCAAATTAAATTACCGCTGTCCGTCCTGCTTTATGCGCGATCTGGATATTGATATGTTTTATGATAAGGAAAAAGAGGAATACTACTGCATCCGCTGTCAGTACCGCGGCAGCGAGGCTGATGTCCTGGAGAAAAATCAGATGGCACGCTTCCGCTATGGCGCGATGATGAAACGGTTTGAGGAGAAAGATTTCGAGGACTTTTCTGAGGGTTGAAAACGTAGTGGTAGCAAGCATCCGGCTCCCTCGCCGGGTGGCATCCTGCCCCAAAATCGGGCATGATAAGCCATCGCGCAGCGATTTAATTGGCCGGATGCCGTTATAGGTCACACCTGTAGTAGCTATAATAACGTAAATTGATCAAGGTGTGACCTGTAATGTTTCGCATTTCCTGGAGAAAGAGGCAAAATGAGCGATTGGATTACAGGGATGGATTTGTCCACCCTTTTGGCGGTGGAGAAAAACGGCGGAAAATTTTATGACAAGGGCCAGCCGAAGGATGCGATGGAGATTTTGCGGGGATATGGCATGAATCTGGTGCGTCTGCGTCTCTGGAATGATCCGTTTGACGCGGAAGGAAATTCTTACGGCGCGGGCGGCGGCGACATGGAGACGACGCTTGCGCTCGCGAAGCGCGCAAAGCGTCTGGGCATTGGCTGGCTGCTCGATTTCCATTACAGTGACTTTTGGGCGGATCCCGGAAAGCAGCGTGTGCCGAAGGCATGGCGCGGGATGGACGCGAAGCAGCTGGAGCAGGCTGTGTATGATTTTACGGCTCAGGTATTGGAGCGCTGCCGGAGGGAGGATATTCTGCCGCAGATGGTGGCGGTCGGCAATGAGCTTTCGAACGGACTTTTGTGGCCGCTGGGGCAGCTGCCGCCAGGCGTGGAAAGAAATCCGGAGGCCTACCGGAATGTCGCTGCGTTTGTGAGTGCGGGGATCCGTGCAGTACGGGATTTTGAGAAGAAAATCTGTGCCGCGGATGGGAAAGCAGCTGTAAATGGTTCTGAAGCAGAAGCTGCGGCGAAGGCGGGATATCATATACCCGTCATGCTTCACCTTGACAACGGAGGCAACAACGAGCTCTACCGCAGATGGTTTGACCAGTATTTTGCCAATGGCGGGGAGAACTTCGAATACATTGGCCTGTCGTATTATCCGTTCTGGCATGGGACACTGGATATGCTGCGCGATAATATGAATGACATTGCCCGGCGCTACGGCAAAAAGCTGGTGGTGGCGGAAGTCTCAATGGGCTTTACGATGGAGGACTATGCTTCTTACGAAAAGCTGAATGCCAGTGAGCGCAAAGGGATGGCGACGAAACCGGAGTTAGCCGCGAAGGTGCCGTATCCGATGAGTCCGCAGGGGCAGGCGGATTTTATGAGCAATGTGATTGGGGTGATCCGACAGGTGCCAAATGGGCTTGGCTGCGGCTTTATCTACTGGGAACCGGCGTGGCTGCCGGTGCCGGGCGTCGG
This sequence comes from Clostridiales bacterium, assembly GCA_020860365.1. Taxonomy (GTDB): domain Bacteria; phylum Bacillota; class Clostridia; order Lachnospirales; family Lachnospiraceae; genus Choladousia. The sequence goes on from JAJBUL010000269.1 coordinate 9,691, forward strand.
CTGGGCAAACGCGGCCTCCTGCGAATACATTCAGGAGGCAGGGCCATACGGGAACGAGTGGGCGAACCAGGCGCTCTTTGACTATGACGGAAACGCGCTGCCGGCGTTAGAGGTAATCCGGAAGCATGCGGATGATCCCGGAAAAGCGAAATAGAACAAGATGATTGCAGGGGCAGGGCTTGCCCTGCCCGATAATGAGATTGCTCAGAAATTATATAATTATTTTTTTCAGATCCCGTGCCTCCGCATCCTCTATGTATTGCTGGAGCTTTCCAAACGCTCCCTTATAGATCACGGAGAGCAGCTTGTCTGTGCGGCGCAACGCGTGCTGCATCTGCTCTTCTGTGATTCGGTGGTCGCGCGCGGCGTCTGCGAGCTCGTCAAGGTCAACCACCCGCACAAAACCGTCCGGATAGACAATTACGTCTACAAGGAGATCTGTGAAGATGTAGCTGTTTTCTTTTTCGTTGTATTCGTACTCAATAATATCGCAATACCAGCTGATCAGATTGTTTTCATGATCGTAGAATTTGCTGACTTTGTAGCCCCTCTCCATAAAATAGCAGGAATAGCCATGGTACAGTGTCTTTTTGGGTCGTATCGTGTGCCATTTTGTGATGATGATTTCCCTGTCAGCGTACAGAATATGGTCTTCATCAAGCAGGAGGCATTCCTCCGGGATGATTCTTTTCCGGTACAAACGGATCTCATCGTTCATAGTGTTCTCCCTGTTATTGGTAACAATCTGATCACGCATTTTCTGTGTGGTCAGGGTTGAAATTGTTCTTTGCTGTGCATCGGCGGATATCCCGCCCGAAGGGCGAGGATGCCACCCGGCGAGGGCAGGTCGCAGCCGTAATGAAAAGATTGCATGGCTGCTAATGTTTTCTCTGGTTCTAACGGCTATCCAATGGTTTTGTGTCAGGTGATTTCCGCCACTCCTTTGGTGTGGTTCCTGCGTAACGGCGGAAATTGCGGTTAAAGGTAGCAATGGAAGAAAAACCGCATTTCTGCGCAATTTCAGCAATGGATTCGTCTGAGGTGCGCAGGCGTTCACAGGCAGCGTGGACGCGTACCTGGTTGATGTAATCAATCGGTGCGATCTTCATACATTTGATAAAGACGCGTCGGAAATTGGTCTCACTCATGCTGCAAAGCCCCGCGAGATCCTCGACCCGCAGCGGAGCCCAGAAGTGATCCCCTATATACTCCAGCGCCCGCGCAATTTGCAGAGAATTCGTGGACTGCGGCGGGGTATCCTCCACTGGAGCCGGCTGACGGCGCGCAATTTCAATGAAGAGGGAACGTAAAAGCCCATTGACGGAGTCTGCATACATCTCCCGGCGCATGGACATTTCCCGCAGGATTGCCTGAATCAGGGCGGATAATTCCGGAGATTCCATGGTGGTCGTGAAAAAAGCGTTTTTATTAATGCGGGAAAGCAGCAGCTCGGCCTGCGCATCATCCGTGGGGTAGAGCGTGTGGATGGACTTTTCCACGTCGATGAACAGATACTCCCAATGGTTGCCTGTAGGGTTGTCCCCGGTCGTGGTGTGCGGGTAATTCTTTGGAATCACACTGATCGTGCCGTTTGCGTATTTGTAGGAAGTGCCTTTCAGGGTCAGCAATCCGGTACCTGCATGACAGCAGCCGATCTCCATCAGGTTGTGAAAGTGCAGGTCAAGAACTGAACAATCGTGGTCATCGTAACCATATGGATGTGCCCACGCATCGCCATACAGCGCGAGCAGCGGCTCCCCATAGGGGATTTCATAATAGCGAAATTCCAGAGCTTCCTTTTTGCGTGCCATTGTTTGTATACTCCTCGGTGCCAGGTTGTCCGGAACGCTCCGACGACAACGGCTGGCTGCTGAAATAAGATTTCTTTCATCATAACAGAAAATACGGAAAAAAGAAACAGAAATCTTGACTTTTTCTGCTTGACGCAGGGAGTCTGGATTTGTACAATACTGTTACTGGTCACATATTCGTAGCATTTGGGGAAACGGCTGTGAGGCGATATACCGGAAAAGCCTGGTCACTGTGAGGGGACAAACAGTTCGTTTATAAATGAATGGAGGGAAGATGTGAATATGGAGAACAGTTATCATGTTCCGCCAAGAGTAATGAAGGATATCATCCGGTACGCGAGCGACCATAACATTGAAAAGGTAATTCTTTTTGGTTCAAGAGCGAGGGGAGACCACATGGAGAGAAGTGATATTGATCTGGCTGTGGTTGGTGGAGAATTCGATTCTTTTTATTGGGATATCAAAGAAAAAACGCATTCCCTTTTGATGTTCGATATCATTGATTTGAATAAAAAGATTTCTGCGGAATTGAAGGCAGAAATTATGAGAGAGGGGATAACCATTTATGAAAAAGCTTGATAATTTTTCAAATTGCCTGGAGGTGTTGAAAGGGGCTGATTATGTTGCGGCCGAGAACGATGAAATTTACCGAATGGGGGTGATCGGTCAATTTCATCTGACCTTTGAGCTTGCGTGGAAAGCCTTGCAGGCGGTGCTGCGCGAGCATGGAGCCAATGGTGCTCAGACAGGTTCTCCCAGAGATATTCTGCAGATTGGATATAAATTTGGTTTTCTTGACGATGAGGCGGTGTGGATGCTTATGCTGAAAAAAAGAAATAATTCCATTCACATTTATAATGAAGAAGAGGCTGATGAGATGATGCTTTTGGTGCGGGATAGTTTTACCCCGGCTTTTGAAAGGCTGGTAAAAACATTGACGGAAAGACTCGATGGGATAGAAACAGAAGAGTGAGAAATGACATCAGGGAGGAAAGACAGGAATGATTGAGTTTAATTACAGCAAAGTGAAGGATCCGGGTTTTTTTGAAGAGAACAGACTGGAGGCACATTCAGATCATGCTTTTTTTGCATCCAGAGAGGAGATGGAGAGAGGGGGAAACCGTCTGGTTTATTCTCTGAATGGGTTCTGGAAATTCTCTTACGCGAGAAATTATCAGAATGCGGCAAAAAGCGTGGACAATTGTGAAAGCTGGGAGGACATCCGTGTGCCAGCGCATATCCAGATGGAGGGATACGGGGTGCCGCAGTACGTGAACACACAGTATCCATGGGATGGGCGTGATGAAGTGATCCCTGGCGAGATTCCGGAGGAATTCAACCCGGTAGGGACTTATGTAAAGTATTTTACATTGCCTCCGGCGATGGCCGGCAAGCGCGTGTTTGTATCTTTTCAGGGTGCAGAGAGCGGCCTGGCCATCTGGCTGAATGGGCATTACATCGGATACAGTGAGGACAGCTTTACCCCGGCGGAGTTTGAATTGACGCCCTGGCTGGTGGAAACGGCATCTCGCTGTGCGGCTGCTGAGAAAGCTGTAAATAAGCTTGCCGTTCAGGTTTTTAAATGGACCTCAGGCAGCTGGTGTGAGGATCAGGACTTCTTCCGATTCTCCGGCTTATTCCGTGAAGTATATCTGTACGCGGTTCCGAAGGTACACGCGCAGGATGTCCGGGTGCGCACGCTGCTGGACGATGATTACCAGGATGCGGATCTGGAAGTGGCTCTGAAGGTATGGGGCAGCGGCAGCGTTCGGGTAAGTCTGTTGGAGGAGAATGCTGCGCATTGCGCGGCTGCTGTGGAAACGCCCCCTCGCTGCGCGTCGGCGGCAGGTCGCAGCCGCGATGAGAAGAATGCTGCGCATTGCGCGGCTGCTACATATAATATACATCGTAACGGTGCCGGGGAGATGGAAGGGGAAGGAAAGGCTGCGAGTGAGCTTCTCTTTTCGCTGCATGTTGGCGCCCCGCAGCTTTGGAGTGCGGAGCATCCGAATCTCTATACACTTTTGCTGGAAATGCTGGATGAAGAGGGCGAAGTGGCCGAGGTGATTCGCCAGAACGTAGGTTTCCGCCGCTTTGAGATGAAGGATGGCATGATGCATATAAATGGAAAACGAATTGTTTTCCGCGGCGTGGATCGTCATGACTTTAGTTCTAAATATGGACGCGCAGTGACGTATGAAGAGACGGAGCAGGACATCATTACCATGAAGCGCCACAATATCAACGCGATCCGCACCAGCCATTATCCGAACCTTTCATTTTTGTATGACCTCTGCGACCGGTATGGACTGTATCTGATTGATGAGACGAACCTGGAGTCGCATGGTACCTGGTGCGCCTATTTTCAGGGAACGGTCGGTCAGGACTATGTGGTGCCGGGCGATCACGAGGAGTGGATGGGCGCCATGCTGGATCGGGTAAATTCGATCTTTCAGCGTGATAAGAACCATCCGTCGATCCTGATCTGGTCCTGCGGCAATGAAGCGTTTGGCGGAAAGGTGATTTATGAGATGTCGCAGCTGTTCCGTCGCCTGGATCCGACACGTCTGGTGCACTACGAGGGTATATTCAATGACCGGCGCTACAATGGCACGAGCGATATGGAGAGTCAGATGTACACGCCGGCAGAAGATATCCGGGAATTTTTGAAAAAAGACCGCAGCAAGCCGTTTATCTGCTGCGAATATATGCACGCGATGGGAAATTCCTGCGGCGCGATGCAGAAATATACTGACCTGACCGAGGAGGAGCCGCTGTACCAGGGCGGATTCATCTGGGACTACATCGATCAGTCGATTACGAAAAAAGATCGTTATGGTATGCCGTTTGAGGCGTATGGCGGCGATTTTGACGAGCGGCCGAACGATTCAAACTTCAGCGGCAACGGCATCGTGTATGGCGGTGACCGCAAGCCGTCCCCGAAGATGCAGGCAGTAAAGTTCTATTATCAGGATATCCGCGTTTTTCCATCCGAGACACAGGTGCGGGTGAAAAACCTGAGTCTGTTTACAGATACGGCAGAGTATGACTGTGTCATGTCTCTGGCGCGCGATGGGCGTCCGGTTTGTGAAGTACATATGGAACTGGCGGTGCCGCCGCTTTCCGAGAAGACCTTTGATCTTCCATTTTCGGAAATGTCCTCTCGCCTGGCAGGGTCGGCAGATCGCAACTGCGAAGAAAAGAACGCTGCCAATTGTGCTGCAGCGGCAGATCGCAGCTACGAGGAAACGAATGCTGCGCATGATGCGGGCACAGATCCGATACCAGGCATTTGCCGGAATGAGCCGGGTATGTCCTGCGAATATACCGTGACCGTATCTTTCTGCCTCAAAAAAGATACTCTGTGGGCAAAACGAGGCCATGAGGTCGCTTTTGGACAGTATGTCTATGGAAAATGTGAGACCGCGCGGCTGGATACCTCTGCATATGCGGCTTCCATGGCCGATTGCTGCCGCATGGCGGACGGTGCAATCCGGCTGTCGGCGGCTGGTATGGGAGAATACTCTCGCTGCGCATCGGCAGAAACACCTCTTACTGTTATACATGGTCAGGACAACATTGGTGTGCGCGGCGCGCACTTTGACGCCCTGTTTGCCAATCAGATCGGCCTGACCTCCTACCGTGTCGGGGGCAAAGAGATGCTGAAAACCAGTCCGCAGCCGGATTTCTGGCGCGGCTTGACCGATAATGACAACGGGGCAGCCGCTGCTGTCCGTTACGGCCAGTGGAAGCTCGCCAGCCTCTATGTAAGCGTGAAGAATCCGACGGAGCTAAGAGATCCGCGCCAGATTCCGCTGAGCCTGGAGGAATATGAGGATCATGTGGTGATTCGTTATACTTATTGGATGCCAATGCAGCCGGTAGCGTCCTGTGAGATGGAATATACCGTGTACGGAGACGGCACCATTCAGGTGCGGCTTCACTATGATCCGATTAAGGGAATTACTGAGATGCCGCTTTTTGGCGTGACGATGAAGATTGACGCGGATTACGATCAGATTGAATGGTACGGGCTTGGGCCGGAGGAGACCTATTGTGACCGCGAGGGCGGGGCGAAGCTTGGCATCTACAGAAGCACTGTGCGAGAGAGTATGGCGAAATATCTGGTTCCGCAGGAGTGCGGCAATAAGACAGGCGTGCGCTGGGCGAAGGTGACCGATGAGCGGAACCGCGGACTTCTGTTCTGGGACGGAGCCGCGGTGCCAGAGATGCAGACAAATACCGCAGGTGTGGACTGCGCGGCGGCGCCGGAAAATCATTTGCCTGCCCATACCGGAGTCGTTACTTCTGGCATGGAATTTTCCGCGATGCCTTACACTTCCCATGAACTTGACAACGCGAAGCACGCATACGAGTTTCCACAGGTCCACTACACGGTGATTCGTGCGGCGCTTGCGCAGCTAGGCGTGGCCGGAGATAATTCCTGGGGCGCCCGTCCGCATGACGAGTATCTGCTGCGGGCAGATCAGCCGCTGGAATTTACTTTCTGCTTCAGGGGGATTTGAGTTTGAAATTCTGTCTCTGACATGGATACAGTATTGAATAGGAGTTGTACGTATGTTGGATGATGTTTTATCAATAGAAAAAATTATTCGTATGGTGGAACCTATTGCGCGAAAATATAAAGTGGAGGCAATTTATTTATTTGGCTCTTATGCAAGAGGAGAAGCAACAAAAGAGAGCGATCTGGATTTTTTGGTTTTTGGTGGAGAGAATTTTAAACTCACAATGATTTTTGCACTAGCTGAGGAGCTTAGAGAAATATTTCATAAGGATGTAGATGTTTTTGAAATAAATGAGGTTAACGCAGACAGTGCATTTTATCATTCTATCATGAAAGAAAGGCTATTGGTAGCATGAAATACTCCGATGAACAACGCGTAAAAAAGATATATGAGTATTCGAAGAAACTGTTGGACTATATTGAAGAAAGCAAGATAACGAAAGAGCAGTTGATGAAAGAATACTCATTGCAATGGCTGGTTACAACTCCATTGTATAATATAGGTGAGCAGGCATATTTTCTATCTGCCGCATATAAGGAAAAATATACCGAAATTCCATGGGCGATGATAGCAGGATTGCGACATAGGTTAGTGCATGATTATGACGGCACGAATTGGAATATAATAGCGGATGTCGTATTTGATGAACTTCCATTATTATTGCAACAGCTTGAAGAAATAATAGAAAATAAATAATAGAAAATAAATAAGAGGGGGAAAAGCGACATGATTCAGAAAAATATCGTTCAATTGGTGCAATATGGTCTTACGACTGGCCTGATTGAGGCGGAGGACGCGATTTATACAGCCAACCGTGTTCTGGAGCTGCTGAAAATTGACGTTCTGGATGAGACAGCGGAAGCAGAAATTCTGGATTTTGCGGCCGTAAAGGCGGGGAGTAATGACGAGGATTTCATTGCGGCATTGCCGGACATCCTCGGCGCGATCTGTGACTGTGCGTATGAAAACGGGATTCTGGAAGAAAATACGATCGGCTACCGTGATCTGTTTGACACGAAGGTGATGAGCCTGCTGGTCGACCGCCCTTCCAATGTGATCCGCAGGTTCAATGAGCGCTATCAGAAGGATCCGAAGCTGGCGACGGATCTTCATTACAAATTTAGCCAGGATACCGATTATATCCGCCGTTACCGCATCGCGCGCGATAAGAAATGGGTGGCGCCGACGGAGTATGGCGATCTGGATATCACGATTAATCTCTCTAAGCCGGAGAAGGATCCGAAGGCGATCGCGGCGGCGCGAAATGCAGCGCAGTCGGCGTATCCGAAATGCCAGCTTTGCATGGAAAATGAGGGTTACGCGGGGCGTCTGAACCATCCGGCGCGCCAGAACCACCGCATTATCCCCGTGACGATCAACGGCAGCCAGTGGGGCTTCCAGTATTCGCCCTATGTGTATTACAATGAGCACTGCATCGTGTTCAACCGGCAGCATGTACCGATGAAGATTGAGCGCGCGACGTTCGCGAAGCTGCTCGATTTTGTGCGGCAGTTCCCGCATTATTTTGTCGGTTCCAATGCGGATCTGCCGATCGTGGGCGGCTCTATTCTCAGCCACGACCATTTCCAGGGCGGCTGCTATGAGTTCGCGATGGCAAAAGCGCCGGTCGAGAAAAAACTTGTCTTTACCGGATATGAGGATGTCGAGGCCGGGATTGTCAAATGGCCGATGTCTGTCATTCGCATCTGCAGTGAGCAGGCGGAGCGCCTGATTGATCTGGCGGACAAAATTCTGCTTGCATGGCGCGGCTATACGGATGAGGCGGCGTTTGTGTTCGCCGAGACCGAAGGGGAGCCGCATAACACGATCACGCCGATTGCCCGGAAACGCGACGGCAAATTCGAGCTCGACCTGGTGCTGCGCAATAACATTACGACAGAAGAGCATCCGCTCGGGGTGTTCCATCCGCATGCAGAGCTGCACCATATCAAAAAGGAAAACATCGGTCTGATTGAGGTCATGGGTCTTGCGGTACTTCCGGCCAGACTGAAAGGAGAACTGGAACACTTAAAGACAGCCATGGTAGAAGGTCGCGATATTTCCAATGATGAGAAGCTTGCCAAGCATGCGCCGTGGGTAGAAGAGCTGAAGCTGAAATACCGGAACAGCACCAGTACGACTGGCGGCGTGGGAGAACCGCTTTGCTTTACGGCGGATGCCATTGATCGTATCATAGAGGATGAGGTCGGCCTGGTGTTCAGCAAGGTTTTGGAGCATGCCGGGGTCTATAAGCGGACGGAAGAAGGCCAGGCAGCGTTCCTGCGGTTTGTGGAGTGTGTCAATCGTGGGTGAAAGATGCTGCCCCAGACCACATCCCGTGACTTTATATGTGTTGAAGGGATTTATGTCACAGAAAACATTCCTGGTATATCCGGTGAAATGAAAAACTGAGGTGGAATGGAAAATGACAGATGGAAACAATAAGAAAAAACGCAGCGGACGGCGTCTGGTTCTGGTGGGAACATTGAGCGTAGTGGCAGTGATGCTGATTTTGGCATGTGTTGCTGCGTTTGCGGTGAATCATGTGATGAGCAGTATTGGAACGATCGAAGAGGTGGAGCTTCTGGATCCGGAAAGTGAAGATTTTGAGACGGATGAGGATGCCGGTGAGGACAGTATGCATCCGGATGAGGTAGAATGGGCAGAGGATGTGGAACAGGAGACAGAAAAGAGTGCAGGTGTGACGAATATTCTGCTGATTGGGCAGGATACGCGTACGACAGGCGCGCGGGAACGCTCCGATTCCATGATTCTTATTTCAATCAACGACGATACGGATGCGGTCAATATGATTTCCATCATGCGTGATCTGTATGTACAGATTCCCGGCTATTCAGATAACCGCATCAATGCTGCTTATCAGTTTGGCGGGGCGGCGTTGCTTGATGAGGTGATTGAGAAGAACTTCGGCGTGACGATTGATTATAATGTAGAGATTGATTTTTCCGGGTTCCAGAGCATCATTGATCTGTTAGGGGGCGTGGATATCACGCTGACCTCGACGGAGGCAAGCTATTTCCAGGCACAGGGTTACAGTGTGTCGGAGGGGACCAACCATGTGTATGGTGAGTTTGCGCTTGTCTACGCGCGCACGCGGTACGTCTCTACAGCCACGGAGACCAACGACTTTGGCCGGACCCAGCGGCAGCGTGCGGTAATCACAAGTATTTTTAATGCGTATAAGGATGTGGGGCTTGCTACACAGATTTCGCTGATTGATGATATCCTGGAGCTGGTGTCAACCGATATGACAAACACAGAAATCCTTTCCATGCTGTATCTCGCGCAGGCGATGGATCTGAGTGAGCTCGGCTCTTACCGGATTCCGGTGGACGGCTCCTACACAAATCAGACGATCCGCGGCATGAGCGTTCTGGTGCCGGATCTGACAGTGAATCGTGCGGCGATTAAGGAAATGATTGCCGGGACGTATGAGGAATAAAAGAATCTGGAGTATAGCTATGAAGGCAGGAATAGCGTTACTATTCACGGGGTGGGGATGATATCTAAGGTGTTTGGTTCCTCATCTT
>JAJBUL010000053.1:0-13354 GCA_020860365.1 Clostridiales bacterium
ACATTCAGGCTTCTTTTTTCTCTTTAGGCGTAAAAACTTACGGGAAGTTCACATACCAGTGTCGTCTTTCCCGCACCGGTGCGCCCGACGATACCGACACTCTCTCCCGCCTCGATGGTAAAGGAGATATCTTTTAGCACATCAAAATCGCCACCCGGATAGCGGAACGAAAGATGGCGGAACTCAATTTTCCCCTGCACTGTCTCAAGATTTTTCACGCCTTCCCGGTCTTTGACATCGATCGGTGCGTCAAGGAGTTCACTGACGCGGTTCACAGAGGCTTTTCCGCGTGAGGACTTTTCGATCAGCATTGCGATCGCCATAAATGGCCACACGATAGAAGTAAAATAACCGATGTATTCGATCAGCATTCCGGCGTCGAACTGACCATTGTATACAAGATAGCCGCCGTAGCCTAGGATTACGCAGATCACAGATTCGATGAACAGGGTCACCGTGATATCCAGCAGGGTGGAAATCCGTGTATAAGACACATTTGTGTCCTCGTTTTGCAGGTTCAGTTTGCAAAATGCCCGCAGTTCCTGGTATTCTTTGACGAATGCTTTTATCACGGCAATGCCCGAGAAATTCTCCTGCGTGAAATCAGACAGATCCGAAAAAGCCTCCTGGCGCAGCTCCCAGCGCTTCTCCATAATTTTCCCAAGCGTCAGGCCAATCACGCAGAGAAACACCAGCGGAATCAATGCGAAAGCAGTGAGGAGCAGGTTCATCTGAAGCATTTTATAAAAAGCCATTCCGCCCAGCACCAGAGCGTCACAGAACATCAGCACGCCGTCGCCAAAGCATTCCTGAATCGTGTCGAGGTCATTTGTATACAGGCTCATCAGCGAACCGACCTTATTTTCCTGATAATATTGCTGGGAAAGATCCTTGCTGTGCTCAAACATCCTGCAGCGCAGATCCGTCTCCACGCGAATTGCTGAGCCAAAAAAACAGACGCGCCACAGGAAGCGTCCGATCACCATTGCGAGGATAATAAAAATTATTGGCAGGCAGACCTCATCGAGAAGCACATCCATGGTAAAATCCACGGTGCTCCCATCAACAACCGCCTGGCCGGTGTTTACGCCATTCACCACGATGCGGTATAGCTCCGGCACCAGCAGCTGAAAATAATCCACCAGCACAAGTGCCGCTATGCCGAGCAGAAGAATCGGCGCGTTTTTCAGGTAGTAACGATTTACGTGCTTTCCGAATATCATTCCGTTTTCTCAGTTCCTTTCTCCGTTGACAAAAAGACTGCGATACAACTTGCAGAATTATATCACAGTCCTTCGTTAGTGTCCAGAATTATCTTATATCCTGGAAAAGCTTTCAAATGAAAGCCTTTCAAATGAAGCTTTGATTTTTTGGCTTGTTATTTTTTCAGCATAATGTTAAGATATGCAAAGTAAAAGGACTTACGTCGTTTTACTATAATTTAGTTAGGTATAAGAATTCTGTTGTCAGGGAACGAAGTAACTATTAGCCATAAACATACCCTATGAGGAAAAAGATGGACTGTACAATATTTTTAAAAAATTCAGAACGGGTAGTACAAAACTGCTCGAAAGTAATTGTGGGCAAGGAAGATAAAATCCGCCTGATTTTCACAGCGTTTCTCTGTTCCGGTCATGTGCTTCTGGAAGATGTGCCCGGGACGGGAAAGACGATGCTTCTGCGCGCCTTCGCCAAAACGATTGGCAGTGGATTTAAACGAATCCAGTTTACACCGGATTTGCTGCCGTCAGATTTGACAGGAATCAATTTTTACAACCAGAAAACGGGAGATTTTGAATTTCGTCCGGTGCCTCTGTTTACGAACATTGTCCTGGCGGATGAAATCAACCGGGCGACTCCGCGGACACAGTCCAGTCTCCTGGAGGCGATGGAGGAAAGCCAGGTTACTGTGGATGGAACAACTTACCCGATGGCAGAACCGTTTTTTGTCATGGCGACACAGAATCCCGTGGAATCTTATGGCACTTTTCCATTGCCAGAGGCACAGCTGGATCGATTTTTTATGAAAATCAACCTTGGATATATGAGCCGCGAACAGGAAATGTCAGTCATCTCAGGGGAACCCTCTGCCAGAAAGCTTGATGAGTTAACGGCCGTTGTCTCGCCGGAGGATATCCGCGTGATGAAAACGGAATACCCGAACGTACATGTGGAGCAGGATGTACTGGCATATATGATGGATATTGTGGAAAAGACCAGAAAAGAAAGCCGGTTTGTCACGGGTGTGTCGACAAGGGGAGCGCTTGCGCTTTACCACGCTTCCCAGGTAACAGCCGCGTGTATGGGCAGAGATTTTGTCATTCCGGAGGATGTACTCTCTGTGGCTCCTTACGTGCTGGGCCACCGGATTCTGTCCAAAGGTTCCGAAAGCTATGAGGACACCAAAAAATACCTGGATCGCCTGATCGGGGAAGTGCCGGTGCCTTTAGAAGAACTGAAGAAATGATCCTGCTGATCGCGGTTTTTGCCGTTGTACTATATTATGCAGAAAAATATTCTCTGAAGCACGTATTGGATCAGGTAACGTTTTGTACCTCTCTGGACAAGGTTGTGGTGGAACCCGGGGAAGTTTTTTCCTGGTCTATGACCATCCGAAATGGAAAACGGATGATGGTTCCTTATCTCCGTCTGCGTGAGCATGTCCCGGAAGAACTCGTATTCGCGGATGGAAGCGGGAAGGTAGGGGAGAAATGGTATTCCTGGCTCGTTTCGACCCTTTACCTCGGGCGACACCAGAAGGTTGTCCTGAAAAGAGAGGTCTCCATTCCAAAGCGCGGCCGTTATTTTTTTCACGGCGCATCTGTGGATGCAGGTGATTTCCTTGGAATTCGCTCCGTGACGGATACGTATTCGGAGATGCACGAAATTGTAGTAAAACCGCAACGGTACCCTCTGTCAGAACTTACGGAGCTTCTTGGTGGGTATCTCGGTGAAAATTCCGTACGGAAAAGCCTGATGGAGGATCCCATTGAGATCATCGGTTTTCGGGAATACACTGGCAGGGAGCCTTTCCGGACAATCAGCTGGACGCAGAGCGCCAGGTACAGTCGTCTGCTCGTGAAGCAATATGAGAATACGACCGAATTCTCCTGCACGGTGCTTTTAAATACGGACTGTTCAAAACAAATGAATCAGGGAACGCTTCTGGAACAGTGCTTTTCCATTGTCCGCAGTGTATGTGAGATGCTGGAGAAACAGAAAATATCCTATGACTTCCGGACAAATGGGTGTATCGCCGGGCCGATGGGTGATTGGAACCATATCCGCGACGGTCTCGGGGTATCCCATCTGGAAGCTGTCCTGGAAGGTCTTGGGCGTATGACTTACGATACCAGGGAATCGGAAGCTGATTTTTGGGAGAAGGAAATCCGAATCGCACAGAATAACAAAAGCATCATCCTTGTCACTCCGACAGACGGGGAAACCGCCCGCGCGGCAGCCGCTCGTTTTGAAAAAAAATCACAGAAGAAGGTTCTGCTTCTTTGCGCGGATACAATCTGTTCATAATCTGCTTTTTATGCGCAGGGAGAAAATCTCCCTGCTCGATTAGAAAGATACAACAGGAGGGGGATCGACGAATATGACTCTGGCAATTTTAAAAATACTGACGGATATTGTCTGGTATGCCGCCTTTATTTCCCCGGCAGTGGCGGCTGTTTCTGCCCCAGTCCGGGTGTGTTTTCTGGCAGTGCCGGTTCTGTGGGCGTTTTATATTATTCTTTATTGGAAAAAACGTGACTTTATATCCGATCTTCAGAGTATGGTTCTCTTCGAAGCCAGATTTCTCCTGTGCGTCAGCCTGCTTGAGCTTATTTTCATCGGTCCCGCCACATGGCAGGCTTTATGTGGTCGTCTTGTGCTTTTATTTCTTATTTTCGGCATTTTTCTCCTGCGTGCGGGGCGGATTGCAGGTACTTCAGGAGAAAAACGCAGTTTTTGGGGTTCCAGCGGCATTTCGCTTCTCGCAGCGCTTTGTTCTGCGGCAATTTTTACTTCAAAAACAGTCTTACATAGTGTGCTCTGGCTTTTGCGCACGGTCTATAATCGCCTGGTGATTCCGGTTCTGGAAGCTATCTTCTGGATTCTGGCAAGAATTCTATCTGCTATTATTTCTTTTTTTTCTGCTGTTTTTTTCCGGTGCAAAGCAGGAAGAAGCCCAGGAAACTCTGCTTATGGATTTGGGTGATTCTCTTCGCTTTGACGAAATAGACACCTCACAAACTCCATTGGCTGTTAAGGTGATCGGATATGTATTGATCGGGCTGGCGGCAGTAGCAATCCTTTATTTTTTTTACCGCAAGCTTTCCGGTAATGCATCTGGGTGGAGGAACGCAGCCCACGGAAGCATAATCAGGAACAACGATGATGAAAACGCCAGACAGCCCAGGCAGCACAGCTTTTTATGGCAGGAGCGAAACATCCGGTATTATTATAAAAAGATCCTGTATGTATGCGCAGAAAAAGGGCTGAATACAGAGCATCCGCTGACTAGCAAGGACGTAAATGAATTTGCTGCTTCCAGCCTGGGAAAAAGTGAGGAATCCGAAGAATTGACTCACTTATACCGGACGGTTCGATACGGCGGCAGACTGGAAAACCAGGAGCAGAAGGACAGAGCAAAAGAGATTTACAGGAACTGGAAATGAATCCCGTGTAATCCTAAATGCTTCCGATATATTCTTCCGTTTTATCCATAATGGCCTGGAGGTTGGCGAGGTCTTTTCTTACATCACCTGTTTCCAGTGAATGGTTGGCATTCTCAATCACGTAAAGCGGCAGTTCTTTCTTTTTACACTCTTCTTTTACCAGCGCTGTCTCCACCCAGCCATCCTTTGTTCCGTGAAATACAATGCCTGGCTGGTTCATAAGCGGGAAGGACTGGCCTACCGGCGTATAGTAAATGTTCTGTGTTACGAGGCCGTGGTTCTGTCCGTAAGCAGCAGCTACCGCTGTCCCAACGCTTTTTGAGATAAACAGGACTTTATCATATAGGGTAAAATCTGTATTTTTTAAGATTTCTTCCGCCTGTGCCAGTGCACTGTAAAAGGAATCCTCCATTTTTTTGCAGAGCCCTTCACCCCGGCGGGAAAATTGCCATACGGGACAGTGACCGTTTCATAGTCGTAATTATCTGCGATTTTTCTGCTGTAATACAAAAGCGGCTTATCCACATGATAGCCTATACCAGGGAAAACAACTGCAAGCTTCATTCTGCATCATCCTTTTCTATATCAGTATGTTTGTTGTTTCAATTCAGATCCTTAATCCACGATATTCTGTACTTCGCTAATATCCGTCAGCTTTGAACGATCCTACAGAATCATATCATAAGAATTCGCTGGTCTCAATAGATTTTCTTTGGTTTTGTTTTTATTCTATGCAGACCGTGCCTGATCGAGCCGCTGGAATACAGTAAAGTAAACCGGCTGCATTCAGAGTTTTATAAAAACCTGTTACTTTTGATTATCAAGCTTTTTTAACTGCCCACTTTGTTTTGTAATATTTTATAAAACATTATTGCCCTTTAGAACGCTTTTATGGCACATTGTCCATATTATTTAAAATAATGCTTGACTTGTACTGTTAATAATTGTAAAATAAATTTTACATAGAACGCAGGAGGAATCCCTGCCAAAGAAGGAGGATATTGTCGTATGAAGAAAAAGTTATCTGTTTTACTTGCACTGGCACTTGGTGTCAGCACATTGACCAGTGCTATGGGGCTCACCGCAGCTGCTGAGGAGACATCGGTTCCGATCACTACGGATGACCCGGATTATATCGCTGAGCTGATTACAGCCGCCCAGGAGGAAGGCGAAGTGGTTGTATATGGCTCCTGCGAGGAAGAATACCTCGCCGCGGCCTGCGAAAATTTCGAGGAACTCTTTGGCATCACCGTAAGCTATCAGCGCCTTTCGACCGGTGAAGTCCAGGCGAAGATTGAAGAAGAAAATGGCAATCCGTCCGGCGACGTATGGTTCGGCGGCACCACAGACCCGTTCAATGAGGCTTCCACAGAAGGATTGCTGATGGCTTATGAGGCGGTAAATGCAACGCACCTTACCAGCGATTCGTATCGCGACGCAGACGGCTATTGGTACGGCATTTACAAAGGCATCCTTGGCTTTATGGTAAACAGCGATGAGCTGGATCGCATGGGTCTGGACGCGCCGGAAGACTGGGCAGATCTTCTGAATGAAGAATATGAAGGCCTGATCTGGCTCTCGAACTACAACACGGCCGGTACCGCGAAGCTTGTAATTAACACCATGATCCAGAAATACGGCCACGACGAAGGCATTCAGTATCTGGTAGATCTGGACAAGAATATCGAAGTATATACCAAGTCCGGCTCAGGTCCTTCTAAGAACGTAGGTACCGGTGAATGCGTCATCGGCATTGGTTTCCTGCATGACGGCATTACACAGATCGTTGACAACGGCTATGGCAATATTTCTCTGATTATTCCGTCTTCCGGCACTTCTTATGAAATCGGTGCGACTGCGATTTTCGAGGGCTGTGAGCATGTGAATGCGGCGAAGCTGTTTATTGAGTACGCTCTGTCTCCGGAGTGCGTTGAGCTGGCGGCACAGAACGGTTCTTATCAGTTCCTGGTAATCGATAACGCAGAACAGCCGGAAGTAGCGACCGAGTTTGGCCTTGATCCGGATAACGTGATGGAATATGACTTTGAAGATGCAAAAGAGAATACCAGCACTTATGTAGAGGAAGTCATGGCAGCGCTTGGTGACGCGGCGGACGACCGGTTCCAGACAGAATAAAATGTGAATCTGGAGAAAGTTTTATCCGACAGGAAGGTTCAGAGAGCTTTCCTGTAAAATGAAAATGCCCGCTAAGTGAGCAGGCTCCAATTGCTTTAATGGGAAGGCGGTTTTGCTTCACTGCCTTCCCTCTTTCATAGTACAGGGGATTTACAGAAGCATTTCCCCTGAGTAAATCATCTGATGCAAGGGGGAATCTCTATGAAATTACGGCAGGGTGCACAGCTGGACCGCAAAAAGCTTTTGGGGGATCCGGTCATGGTGATCACCATTGTTATTCTGGTTATATTTCTGTCCCTTTTTATTCTATATCCACTGGCGATTCTGCTGGTAGACAGTGTCTATTCGTCAGAAACCGGTCTGACAGCGTCCTTTTTCTCATCGGTACTGAGTATGCGCTCCTTCCGGACTGCCATCACAAATACGTTAAAGGCCGGTTTTGTAGTAGGACTTGCCTCAACGGCGATCGGTCTGCTTTTTGCGTATGTGGAAGTCTACGTCGATATCCATTCCCGGATTATGAGCGGTCTTTTTAAAGTAGTTTCCATGCTGCCAGTCGTTTCACCGCCTTTCGTGCTTTCTCTTTCCATGATTATGCTGTTCGGCAAAGCCGGGATCATTACCCGCTATCTGCTGCATATTTATGATAACAGCGTGTATGGCTTCTGGGGGATTGTGATTGTGCAGACGCTGACCTTTTTCCCGGTCTGCTACATGATGCTCAAAGGACTGCTGAAAAACATTGACCCGTCCCTGGAAGAAGCGACACGGGATATGGGTGCTTCCCGCAGCAAGGTATTTACAAGTGTCACTCTTCCGCTTCTTCTGCCTGGCCTTGGGAATGCGTTCCTTGTTACTTTTATTGAGTCAATCGCTGATTTTGCAAACCCCATGATCATCGGAGGTTCCTATGATACCCTGGCAACCACCATCTACCTGCGGATTACCGGCGCGTACGATAAAAACGGCGCTTCTGCCATGGCTGTGGTGCTGCTGCTGATCACGATGGTCATGTTTATGATCCAGAAATACTATCTGGAGCGGAAATCCGCCGCCACGCTTACCGGCAAAGCCACCAGAGGGCGCATGATGATTGAGGATAAAAGCGTAGCCATTCCTCTGACCATCCTCTGCGGTGCGGTTGCCCTGTTTGTCATCCTGATGTACGCCTGTGTTCCATTCGGCGCTCTGTTCCGGACCTGGGGCTATGATTTCCACCTCACTACCAAGTGGTTTTCCCAGGTATTCCAGAAGTATAAGGGGCTGAAGGCCTTTAAGGATTCCTTTGTTCTTTCCTTTATCGCCGCTCCGATTACCGCCCTGCTCTCCATGATTATTTCCTATCTGGTCGTAAAAAAGAAGTTCAAGCTGAAGGGCTTTATCGAGATGGTCTCCATGCTGGCCATGGCCGTGCCTGGAACGGTGCTTGGCATTGGCTATATCCGCGGGTTTTCCGGCGGTCTCTTCCGGACGGGAATCCTGCAGGGGCTTTACGGAACCGGCGCTATACTGGTTATTGTGTTTGTCGTTCGCTCCCTGCCCACCGGCACACGCAGCGGCATCTCCGCCCTGCGGCAGATTGACAAATCCATCGAGGAATCCGCTTATGATATGGGTGCAAACAGTTTTACCGTCTTTATGACGGTGACTCTGCCGCTGATCAAGGATTCCTTCCTGAGCGGTCTGGTAACCGCATTTGTGCGCAGCATTACCGCAATTTCCGCGATCATTCTGCTGGTAACGCCGTCCTATCTGCTGATTACAGTGCGGATCAACGAGTTTGCGGAAAAGGGTGCGTACGGGATTGCCTGTGCGTTTGCTACCATTCTGATTATTATTACCTACGGCGCGGTAACACTGATGAATCTGTTTATTAAATTCTTCGGGACAAGCCGGAAAATTGGGAAACAGGAGGAGAATTGATATGGCAAAGGAAAAAAAGGGGATTCGTCTGGAGCACATCTCCAAGATTTATCAGGATCCAAAGACTGGAAAGGATTTTTACGCTGTGAAAGACGCAAATCTGGATATCCGTCCAGGCAGCTTTGTCACGCTGCTCGGACCATCCGGCTGCGGAAAAACGACAACCCTGCGTATGATTGCCGGATTTGAAAGCCCGGATGAGGGCGAAATCTATCTGGGAAACGAAGCCATCAATGCCCTGACGCCTAACAAGCGGGACACCGCCATGGTCTTTCAGAGCTATGCGCTGTTGCCCCACTACAATGTATTTGACAACGTGGCCTATGGCCTGAAGCTGCGCAAGCTTCCCAAGGCTGAGATCCGGGATCGTGTGCTGAAGATTCTTGACATGGTAGAAATGAGCGGTATGGAAGGCCGCATGACCAACCAGCTGTCCGGCGGTCAGCAGCAGAGAGTCGCCCTGGCCCGTGCTCTGGTTCTGGAGCCCTCTGTTCTCCTGTTTGATGAGCCCCTCTCCAACCTTGACGCCAAGCTTCGCGTCACCATGCGCACCGAAATTCGCCGGATCCAGCAAGAGGTGGGGATCACCGCGATCTATGTCACGCACGACCAGTCCGAGGCCATGAGTCTCTCCGATCAGATCATCATCATGAATAAGGGGGTAGTCACCCAGATCGGGACTCCGCAGGAAATCTACTACCACCCGGTCGATGAATTTGTCGCGGACTTCATTGGCGAGGCGAACTTCCTGAAGGGCACACTGAAAAGCCGCAGCGGAGCAGGCGGCGTCATGGAAATCGAAGGCCATGCGCTTCCACTTGCGGATGTGGGAAATCAGAAAGCCGGACAGCCCTGCACTCTGGTTCTGCGTCCGGAATCCGCCGTACTTGAGGACCAGGGCCTGCTGCCCTGCAAAGTCATCCTTTCCTGCTTTATGGGCTCCTACCAGAACTATCATGTAATGCTTGGAAATACCCTTGTAAAAATCACGGAATTCAATCCGAAGCATAAAAAAATATACAATGTAGCCGATCAGGTCAATCTGAATTTCAATATAGAGGATGCGCACATTCTCTGATAAACTGGCAGCGCGAGAATCCTGCTTTGCGGGATTCTCTATTTTATTTTTTCTCCTCATCCTGCTCCAACAACCGAAAGGAAAGCTCCAGATAAAATACATCTTCCGCATCCTCCAGATCTGAGTGCAGGATTTCTTTTATCTTTTCCAGGCGGTACAAGAAGGTGCTTCTGTGGATAAACAGTTCCTTTGCCGTCTGCGACGCATTCAGGTGCTGATCAAGGTAGGTTTTCAATGTCAGCATATATTCGGTATGTTTTTTTTTGTCCTGCTCCTTCAGGCGCAAAAGTCCTTTGTGGCAGATCATGTTTGCCGGAAGTCTCTTTGTCGCCTGTTCGATGATATAGGGCAGCGCTACCTGGTCGAAATAATGAATCCACAGATATGGCTTTTTGCGGCTGCCTACATCCAAAGCTGTGCGCGCCTGCACATACTGGCGGCGCAGGTTCATATGTCCCCGCATGGTTCTGCTGTATCCTGCTTTCAGATAACTGTCACGGATAAAATAGACCAGCTTTGCGGCCACTTCTTCCTCATCCATGCCAAGACGGGTCAGATTAAAAAAACTGACCACCTCATCCTGATATAGGAAGCTGACGGAATCTCGGAGCAGCTTCTGAATATAATGACAGATCGCTCCTGTCGAAAGCTGTTTTTGATTCAGATAAGTGATCTGCAAAATAAGACAAAGGTACTCGTCTTCACTGCCCCATCCGGCTGCGGTGAGTCTGCGGCCGACCTGCACATAATCCGCGGTTCGATCCGTCAGAACACTCTGGAAGATGGTTTCCAGCGTTCCCTTCATAGAAGCGGGCATTTCACGGGAAAGCTGGTATTCCAGATGTCCGGCCAGCGTTTCCAGAATACAGATACAACCGGGCGTGACAGGATTAGCACATTCTGTCAGTACAATCCGATGGGTTGGCCGTCCATTTACAAACAGGTTTCGGTTCACCGTGCGATAACCGCTGATATAACCCGGATACAATTCTGTGTGCTCCGCCTGCGCGATCTTCTGGTATTCCGCATCCTGCATCAGGGCATTCATATACTCTACATTGACCCCATCCTCCGCAAACAGCCTCGCGCGCTCAGGCAGCTTCTCCATGCCTGCCTCTGCGATCAGAGAAAAATCAGTGCCCATAACCATCAGCGGATTTCCAAGAAATCCGGCGCTTGTCTCCAGAACCTTTTCAATGCCGGCGTCTCCGGCCAGCAGGCTGATAATTGCGTCTTCCCATTCATCGCAAAGGTCAAATACCGCCTGAATATCATTTAAGACAGCAGCTGCAAAGGTATTTTCGTCGAATTCACGATTCTTATTATGGTCATTCCATTTTCTATTCGCTGCGATGCATACATATGTATTGCCTTGTCTGCTCTCTTTCATCGCCCAGCTAAAATTGTCAGGACCTGTTTTGTCTTTGCCACCCACAGCTTCATTCAGACAAAATATCGGAAAAGATTTCCTGGTCAGGTCTGTCCCGGTCAAAGCTCTGATCTCTCGCTCCGACGCAACCGGAACCACGCATACATGTCCTGGCCGTTCATTACCGTCTGCATTCAGACAAAGATAAGGGCGCAAATAACTGTCCCTGCCGGACAATCCCGCATATCCGACAATTCTATATTTCTTTAAAAGCTGTTCATACAGCCACACCGATGAAAGTCTCACTTGCTATCCTCTTTCCCATCAGATAATAAAGGTCTTTGCGACCTCAGCCGCCTCTACGCAGTTTTCAGTATAGGCGTCCGCTCCCATATCTTCGGCAAGCTGCTTTGTCACTGCACCGCCTCCTACCATAATTTTGTATTTTTTCTCTGGATCGTTGCGCCGCAAAACCTTTACTACCTGCTCCATCTCTGGCAAAGCTGTGCTTAGCAGAGAGGAAATACACACGATCTGTACGTCTGGATTCTCACGGACTGCTTTCAAAAACTGTTTTTCTGAGATGTCTACTCCCAGATCGATCACTTTGAAGCCTGCGCTGCGAAACATCAGTGCAACCAGGTTTTTTCCGATGTCATGGAGATCACCCTCTACGGTACCAACAATCACAGTGCCGATATTTCGCCCCTCAAATGAATCGTCTTTTTTTTTCAATCAGCGCGAAACCAGAACGGACACAGCGAGCCGCGGCAAGAATGCGGGGAATATCTGCCTCCTGCTCCTTATATCGCTCCCCCATCGTGCGCATCGCCGGCATCATGGCCTCCTCCACGATGTGCATGGAATCAATCCGCTGTTCCAGAGCTTCCGCTACCAGCTTTTCCGTCTCTTTTGGATGTCCGGCTTCAATGGATTGCCGCAGTTTTTCTAATACCGTCATAAATATCCCCCACTATGTCAGCTACAGAATCATTTGTCTCTGATTGATCCGTCTTCGCAATCTCTTAGATTAACATATTTAATTTATGTTAACAAATAACAGCTTGTATAGGCAATCGTACAGGGGCCATAATAGTACTCCAGATGATTGGCCTGACAGACCTGTGTAACCAGCATGCCATATGCTTCCATCGAAGAGAAAGCCTCATTTGGAAAGCGACATGGCTGATCCGGATAAGTGCATATTTTACATTTCGTGCAGCAGCCCGCACCAATCGCAAGCATTCCAGGGTACTGACTGCGCAGCGTTTTCTCGAATGCGTAAAAGTTCTCCTTGTGGCGCTGCTCTGTCTCCATCATGGATTCCCCGTCCAGTTCGTCCTCCAGTTCTCCGACAGTCTGTACGATGATTCCTTCATGGTACTGTTCAATCTTTTCCCGGCACCGTTCCAGAGAGCCACATCCCGGTGGACAGCTCCAGCATTTGTCATACATATGACAGGTATTCGCCTCACACATCTGGCGTACTTCCTCGCGCAGCTCTAAAGTGTTGCAATCCAAAAACGCAACGTGAGTGAAGCCCTGGGCTTCCCCCTGTCTCTTTAGTTTATCTATATCTATCAATTAAAATCACTCCTGTTCTTCAAATCCAAGCTGCTCCACAAAGCAATCCTGAAATTCCGGAAGCGCCGCCAATTCAATAAAGTCCGTCCTGTGTGCCAGCTCCTCGGAAATCTTCAGTTCCTCCCGGCTAAGAAGCGCCAGCTTTGCCCCTTCTCCGGCCGCATTCCCAATCGACCGCACCCGTCCGACCAGAGAACGGGGAAACATCCCGATCTCACCGGCGCTCGTTGGATTCATATAATTGCCAAACGCACCCGCAACACGCACTTCTGTGATATCGTCCTCTGTTATCTGAAGCTCTTCCATCAGAAGCTGAATTCCGGCGGCAATCGCGGCTTTTGCCAGCTGTACCTCTCCTACATCCTTCCGGGTCAGATAAACGCCCTGGCTGTTTCCGGAGTTCTTTGGTGGGACAAGCACAAACGTCTGGGGATCCGTCTGTCCGCTCTCCAGCCTGCCGTTCTCATCAATCATCCCCGCGCGAAGCAGGCATGCGACCAGATCAATCAGGCCGGAGCCGCACAGCCCTACGGCCGGTTCACCGCCGATTGTTGTGTATGTCCAGTTTCCATTTTCATAAAAGACATGATCCAATGC
>JAJBUL010000053.1:13364-19467 GCA_020860365.1 Clostridiales bacterium
CTGCTCCCGCCGCCCCGCGCATTCCGCAGGTGATTTTCGCTCCTTCAAACGCGGGACCAGCCGCCGTGGAACAGGCAACCAGCCTTTTACGATTTCCAAGCACCATTTCGCCATTCGTGCCAATGTCCAGCAAGAGCGTAATGTTATCCTCCTGATCGGGGCGCGTTGCCATCAGACAGGCGCAGGTATCCGCCCCCACATAGCCCGCTATCACCGGCAGCATCAGCAGCTGTGCGTTCGGGTGAACGTGCAGTCCGTAAGCAGCGGCGCGCAGCGTCAACCGGGTACTGATCGCGGGCGTGTATGGCGCGTGAACCAGGCTTGCCGGCGAGATGCCGAGGAACAGGTGGTGCATACAGGTATTTCCCACAATACTTATCTGAAAAATGTCTTCTGGACATACCGATGCTTTTTTGGCAAGAATCTGAAGCATCTCGTTTACTGCTTCGCGAATGCACGCACTTAATATTTCTGTTCCATGTTCCAGTGCATAATTTGCGCGCATGATCACATCCGCCCCATATTGAACCTGCGGATTCAGGCGGCTTTCTATTGCCAGGGTACGACCGTCCTTCGCATCCAGAAGATAACCCGCCACAGTGGTCGTCCCGATATCAAAGGCAGCAAAACAAACTCGCCCCGGCTCTCGGCGCAGATCCAGAATCTTATCATCTGTATGAATGGCGTACCACTGCGCAGATTCCGCGCGTCTGTCATACAGGGAAGAAGCCAGCTCGGGGGTGGGGTGTATCTGTGCAAACGGTTCGGCCGGTTTATCCTGCGCAAGCTGCTCCGTCATACGGTCCCAGTCCGAACGCTTATCCCCAGTCTCCGGCTTATCGAGCCGTATTTTATGTACTGAAAGCCCCGGATGATAAGTCACCGGGCGCAGAAACCCTTCCGTCAGTATCGCGTACTCTTGCGTCTGCAAAGAGAGCGTATCGACACAGATATCCGCCGTCACTCTGGTCTGGCAGGCACGCACAGGTTTGCCGTATGCTCCGGCTGCGATTGTCTTTTCCGAATCACGTATTTCATACGACAACGCTATGTTGTTGCGAGAAGATATTTTTGTATCAATATCCTCGCATGGTAAAGCTGTATCACCGTGAGATAGTATATCCGCGATCCGCACCAGACATTTTCCACACTTCCCCGCTCCCCCACAGGGCGCGTCCGGCTTCAATCCCGCCTGGATCTCTGCCTCCAGCACCGTCACGCCCTCCGACACGTAAATGTTTTTTTCTTCTCTGATAAAGAATACCTGATACATCAAAAACCTCTTCTTATGTGATTACAAATTATTACAAACTCTGTAGCTACTCCGAGCAGTGGCCATTCAACGCTTCGACCGGAATGTTTTCATCAAATATTTTTCTGAATCTTAGTGTAATACAAAAAGCGCGCCCCACAATGCACTTTACTTATGCTTTCCTCTGCCTTTACGATAACAGGTGGCCTATAGCTCAGGTTACAAATAGACAGTTATACATCATACTCATCAATTAAACATAAGCTTCTTCATCTTTTCAAGTTCTCTGGTTTTTGCCTCCAGTTCACGCTTTTTCTCAGCCTCCTCCTCTCATTTTTTGTCAAGCTAATATGTTCTTAGTATAGCAGGCCTTTTATTTATTGGCAACCTAATGTTTTTAATATATAAGAAATTATCCCTTGATCGTTTCGCTATAACTGGGTATGATTAAATTTTTTATAGTTTCCATAAGTGTCTGTTATTCATTTTTGAGTGTTGAGCAATAGCGTTTGTGTATATCTTACGCTTGACTTTATATCACTATGATGATATTTTATCTACATAAACCTGAAAGGGGGATTCTCTGTGAGCAAAAAAATTCTGACGCTTTATCATGGTTCCAGCCAGATTATCGAAACGCCCGAATTTGGCTTGGGCAAAGAACACAATGACTTTGGCCTGGGGTTCTACTGCACCGAAAGTATGGAACTGGCAAAGGAATGGGCTGTTTCCTCTATCAATAACGGCTTCTGTAACCAATACACAATCAACACCGAGGGCATGAACGTGCTGAACCTGAACAGTCCGGAGTATACCATCTTGAACTGGATTGCTGTACTCCTCCGTCACAGAATATTTCCCGTCAAGACTCCCATTGCCGGAAGGGCAAAGCGATATCTGATTGAGAACTTCTATGTCGATGTCAACGCTTATGACATCGTGACCGGCTACCGTGCTGATGATTCCTATTTTGATTACGCGGAAGCTTTCGTGAATAACGCTCTGTCTGTCAACCAGCTGGCGCAGGCAATGATGCTGGGCAAACTGGTAGAACAATTTGTTATCAAATCCAGATTTGCGTTTTCTCAGTTACAGTTCCAGGGCTTTGATCCTGCCGAAATGGACACATACTATGTATTGCGGAAAGTACGGAATGACGAAGCCAACCAATCTTATCTCAAAATGGCGGAAGAAGATGACGACGGGCTGTATGTCCGTGACATTGTAAGAGGAGGAATCAAAAATGACGACCCACGCATACCAGGAAATTTACCTCAGCAGCGCAATGTCCTCGATGGGTGAGGCTTTCGACTATGCGATGAACGACTGCGGTATTGCCGGAAGCAGCTTTATCAAGATGCTGGCAGGAAGCCCCATCTGTAGCAAAATTGAAAACGGGGAGCCGGCATACCTCGCCGGGAAAAGCGGCATTGAGATCGCCCGTGAGTGCGTGAAAAGCACAACCGGAAAGGAACTTGATGTCGAGCCACAGATACATTATGACCGTTCCACGGAATACTGGTGCGGATGGGCCGCGGCGTATTATCAGTGGTTCTCCTCCAGAAAGTACAGCGAGATATTTAAAGCGATTACGTTTGAAGATCTGCTCTGTATGTACCCCACACTCCATGAGGCAGATGTCTCGAAATTCGTTGACATAGTGGACAAAAAAATCCGTGAGACTTTCCCGGATACAAACCTGAAACGCCTGCGCACTGTATATGGCTGCTCCCAAAGAGAATTAGCCAGACTCTCTGGCGTCAGCCTGCGCTCTATCCAAATGTACGAGCAGCGTCAGAAGGACATCAACAAAGCAAGCGTCACCACTGTTCGGAATCTTGCAAAGACATTGGGGTGTTCCATTGAAGACCTGATTGAAAAATAATGCTTACGCACTCATAAAATCAAAACAGCAAAAAAACGCCAGGCTTCTCTCCTGCCCACTTGGGTAGACAGAGAAAGCTTGCGGCTTTTTTATTTATCGTCGGAGGAGGAGCATACAGTTTCTCCGGCAACTGATTTTTTATATGCTGATCTGTTCAACTTGATCTGTATCATGATCCCATCTTGATCTTATCCTGCTCTATCGGCTTTACAGACACCTAGAGTACTTTTTACATATTCTAAAAGGTAACTGACACTATGCATACATTTAGCGGGAATTCTTCTTTAGTGCTTTTTATTAAACCTTTTAAGATAAAATTCTTTAAAAGCAATATAAACAAGAGTCATGAAAGCCCGGAATAGAATTATCCAGCTCTTTTGGCTTCATTTTTACATTTATACCACATACCGATTGAGTGTTATTCTGCTATATAAATAATTATCTATTCATCTCCAGTATATGATCGCTGTTGCGACAAGTCCTAGACAGATGTTTTGTAACAAGATGTATGCCCTTTTTGTGTTCTCAACCATTATTCCCTACTCTTACGAATTCTTACAGACAATTTCTTTTCTCTGAAGTTCTTTATTCATATTCAGTCCTGTTCGAACTGTCTTCAGATGAAATACATTATTATTTTCCTGTATCCAATCGTCACATTCTAATCCTCAGGTTCTCCTTATCAGCACCAGAAAGCTTCAAAGCCGACGTTGCCTGCTCAAATGTCAGTCCTAAACTATCCATAAGGTTTTTAACAGATTCAAGTAATGTTTCAATATGCTCGCTCACCAACATTCTATCCGTATTTTTTCCCTGATAAAATAAATCCATCATAATATCAACCGCCTCCTCTTCATGACTTTCAAGATAATCTTTCAATATATTCTGATTTTTGCAAATTCGGATTGCTTCACGGAGCGTTTCAATTGAACGTCCTTTTTCTTCAAGGAGACTATTGACGACTTTACAAAACAGTATATACTGATTTACAATATCATTTTCTTTACTCTCAACAATCACATTCACCCTGACATCAATGGCCGTCTGTTTACCAGAATAAAATTCTTCCGAAAGGGATATAATATTTTTGTCAATTTTCTTGTTTCCTACATATATAACATATAATTCTGCCTCTGGAGCCTGCAGTTTTTTGCTTCCATATATATTTTGCTTAGTCGCATCAAAATAATCCTGATATGTTTTTGCCAAATAAGCTAAGCTACGGAATATTATATTTTCAGTCCAGGTAGCCTGAGATTCGCACAATATAATTAATCGGTTTCCAACCATAAAGAATAGGCTAAACTAAATAGGACGGTGCAAAAAGTTCAGCCTGAACTTTTTGCACGTTCGGAAAGAGGTATAGCCTATGAAATCAACAACAAGTTTAATTGCCCGCCAATGCCGCATTCAAGAGTGGGCGGGTCAGGTCAAAGAATGTAATCAGCGCCCGGAAGGTATGAGTGTAGATGAATGGTGCCAGCAGCATGACATCACCAAAACCACTTATTATTACAGACTCCGCCAGGTCAGGAAAGCCTGCCTCGACAACATCTCACAGGATAAACTGCCATTGGAAAACGCATTCTTAGAGGTGCCTGACACCGTGTATTTTAAAAGGAGTGCCCCTGTTGCATTGCCATCAGGGTTTAAATACTGGCTATTTTGTAATCTTAACCTTAAGTTTGCTGCTCCATGCGGAGTAATATTTTGTGCCATTTACAGTCTTATAGGTGCGGATCCGCACATAATAAGTACTTCCTTTTACCAGACCCGTTAAAGTCTTGCTGCTCTTTGAGGCCCCGGAAACGGTCTTTTTCTTGCCCGAAGCAAAGGAACTGCTGGTGGAATACTGAATCTGGTAGCCGTCCACATTCGTGGTTGCTGTCCATTTCACCTTAGCCTTGCCGGCTGCAGAATTCTTCACAGAGGTAAGCGAAATTCCAGTCAGACGGGCTGTTGTCACTTCTGTCCCAGACCCTTTTGTGCTCCCTGAATACGGGATTACCTTATATGTATATACGGTTCCGTTCTGGTCTGCTATTTTCTTATCCGTGTAACTTACCGTCGAGCCGCTCTTAATTGTTTTGACCTTGCTGTAGCTGCCTGTGGTGGTCTTCCGGTAGATAATGTAGCCTGAAGCGCCGGACACCTGGTTCCACTTAATTTTGATGCCCTTGGCAACATTTGTGAGGCTGGATATTTCACATGTCGACAAGGAAGCCGTGAAAGAGGACGATGAACCAACAGTAATATTTAATGTCACATTCATTGCCTTGCTAATTGTTGCATTTTTCACTGTGTAATTATAGACCAGGCTGCTTAATTTATTTTTGTAAACAAGATAATTTCCAGAGATAGATACATCTGCTGTTTCTACAGAAACATTGGAAATATTGTCTTTACCTACAAGGTCAGCCAGTGATATGCGGTAATACCCATCTGAATAAGTAGCCGTAACAGCAACTGTTTGATCCACAAGGTTCATAGTTTCAATTTTTGTATTGTTGGTAACATCTAATACACTAAACGCATTAGAAAAGCAGTTAAATATAACCAGTTCCATATTTTTACTGACATCGATGCTAGACAGGTTATTCTTATAGCATGTAAGTGTTGTTAATTTTGTATTTTTACTCACATCCAGGCTTGTCAGCTTATTATCACCGCAATAAAACGTAACCAGTTCTGTATTATTGGAGACATCCAGGCTGGTTAAACTGTTTTGATAACAGAATAGATAGAGCAGGGAAGTATTTTTACTTACATCCAGCTTAGATAATGAATTGTTGCCGCAGCGAAGCATTTCCAATTTTTTATTCTTACTTACATCAAGGGCTGTCAGTTTGTTGTCAGAACAATCCAGGTTTATAAGTTTTGTATTATTGCTTACATCCAGACTAGTCAGATTATCTATAGTTCCGCAAATATTTTAGACTTACATTTTGATTTGGCACCTTGAAAAC
>JAJBUL010000225.1 GCA_020860365.1 Clostridiales bacterium
TAAAATAATTGCATATTATTGTGTGGGTTATTAAAATAGAAATGAAGTGGCGGTGCCGTTTTGCTCGATGCCAGGCAGTGGTCTGTTGGAAGCGCAAGGATATATAATTAAGAAGGAATGGATGCAAGGCCAGACCAGAAAGGAAACAGATTCCTATGGACGCATATGTAAAGCTGGAGCATGTGACAAAGATTTACCGCATGGGTGAGGTAGAGATTCATGCGGTGGACGGGATTGATTTTGAGATCGGCAAGGGTGAGTTTGTCGTGATCGTAGGGCCGAGCGGCGCCGGGAAGACGACGGTACTGAATATCCTGGGCGGGATGGATTCTGCGACGAGCGGCAGCGTCTGGGTCGATGGGGATGACATCGCGAAATACAACCAGAGGAAGCTGACCGGTTACCGGAGAGATGACATTGGTTTTGTTTTTCAGTTTTACAATCTGGTGCAGAATCTGACCGCGCTGGAGAATGTGGAGCTGGCGAACCAGATCTGCAAACATCCGTTGAATGCGGAGAGCGTACTGAAAGAAGTTGGGCTGGAGTCGCGTATGAAAAATTTTCCGGCGCAGCTTTCCGGCGGGGAGCAGCAGCGCGTTTCCATCGCGCGCGCACTGGCGAAGAATCCGAAGCTTTTGCTCTGCGATGAGCCGACCGGCGCCCTCGATTATCAGACTGGCACGGCGATTCTGCAGTCGCTGCAGGATATGTGCCGGGAACGGGGGATGACGGTACTGGTGATCACGCATAATTCGGCGATCGCGCCGATGGCAGACCATGTGATCCGGATTAAAAACGGCCAGGTGGCCGAGCAGTACAGGAATAAGACGCCGATGTCGGTGGAGTATATAGAGTGGTAGTAATTATTCAGGACAGTACCTCGCACTTGCTGCGAGGTACGTATGAAAGTATATAGCATATGGGGAAAAGCCCATCGCGAAGCGATTTTAAATGGGCTTTTCCCTCGTAACTGTGAAGGTACTGAACAGTTATGAGTGGTAAACCAGTGCGTGTCGGGAAGAATGCTTTCTGACGGTAATTGCGTGAAGCAGCGGCCTGAAACAGCAAAAATGCGAATGAGAATAGGACTGGTAGTTGATATATGAGAAAACGCGCGTTAAAAAAAGATTTCCGAATGGAAGTAAAAAAAAGCATGAACCGCTTTTTGTCCATTTTTCTGATCGTGGCATTGGGCGTGTCTTTTTTCTCTGGGCTTCAGTCTGCGGCACCGGATATGCGTGTTACAGAGGATTCTTATTTTGATGACGTTAATCTGATGGATATCCGTGTGATCAGTACCATGGGTCTGACGGAGGATGACGTGGCGGCCATCGCGGCGGTGGAGGGCGTGGCGATGGCCGAGGGCACCTATATGGAGGATGTCTATACAGGGGACGAGTCTTCGCAGTCGGTTCTTCACATAGAGGCGTTTCCGGAGACGATGAATCAGGTGGCGCTGAGTACAGGCAGCCTTCCGACGCAGGCGGGGGAATGCTTTCTGGATCAGGCTTTTGCGGACTCGAAGGGCTATGAAGTAGGTGATGTGCTGGAGATTACCGTGGAAGATGAGGACGATACCTGTCTGGTACACCGGGAACTGACGATTACCGGTATTGGCTATAGTCCCTGCTATATCGCGAATGACCGCGGCAGTACGACGCTTGGGACAGGTACGCTCTCCGGATTTGTCTATGTGACCACAGAGGAGTTTGACTCGGATGTCTATAGTGTGATTTATGTACAGGTCGAGGGTGCGAAGGAAGAGATGGCCTATACGGACGCTTACGATGATCTGGTGGAAGAGGTCCTGGAACGCATTGAGGCGATCGAAGATGTGCGCTGCGAGGCGCGGTATACGGAGATTCAGGAGGAAGCTGAGTCTGAGATTGAGGAAGCACGCGCGGAAGTAGAAGACGGTGAGCAGGAGCTTATTGACGCAAAGCAGGAGCTGGCGGATGCGGAAGCAGAAGCGGAGTCAGAGCTGGCAGAGGCGGAATCGGAGCTTCTGGCGGCGGAATCGGAATTAGCAGAAGGAAAAGCGGAGCTGGAGGATTCAAAAGAAACGGTCGCGGAGGCCGAATCTGAGCTGGCAGATGGAGAAGCGGAGCTGGCCGAAAATGAAGAAACGATTGCGGAAGCGCGCAGTGAGCTCAGGGATGCTTATTATACGTTGAAAACAAATGAGGCGGAATATGCCAGCGGCCTTGCAGAGTACGAGAGCGAATCGGAAGAGGCCAAAGAGCAGCTGGAATCCGCGCAGGAGGAGATTGATTCCGGCACGGAGCAGATCGCTTCCGGCTGGAAGCAGTACAATGACGGCCTGGCACAGATCACGTCCGGCGAGACGCAGATCGCGGCGGCCAAAGAGCAGCTGGCCGAAGGATGGGCCGCTTACGAACAGGGGGTGGCAGAGCTTGCCGAGAACTGGAATACCTATGAGGCGTCTGTTGTTGAGGCAGAGGCAGGCAGGGAGACACTGGAGGAGGCAAAGGCAGAGCTGGCCACACAGCAGAGTACCTATGATGCCGGACGGGCGCAGCTGGACGCGGCCTGGGAGAGCTATAACACGGCAGCCGCCCAGCTTGCGTCTTCACAGAGTGCGTATGACAGTGCTGCCGCTCAGGTGGAAGAGCTGCGCGCGGCTTATAATTCTGCCGTGACGGCGGCCGAGAGCGCGCAAAGCGCGTATGATGCCGCGGTGGCGCAGGTGCCTGCATTGACATCAGAAATCGAGGCGCTAAACAGTGAGATTGCCAGTCTGCAAGCGCAGATTGCGGCGAGCGAGGCGAGCAGCGATTCTAATTCTACGCAGAGTAGTGATTCTGCGCAAAGCGACGATTCTACGCAGAGCGATGATTCTGTGCAAAGCGATGATTCGGCGCAGGGCATATCTGCATCCGGGTCGGATGTTTCGACATTGAGAGAGCAGCTTGCGCAGGCGCAGGCAAATCTGACGCAGAAACAGAGTGAGCTTGCCACGGCGCAGGCGCAGGTAGCTTCTCTGCCGCAGGCGATCGCGGAGGCAGAGGCGATGGCGGAGACGCTTCAGGCGCAGTTAACATCTGCTGAGAGCGAGCTTGCGGCGCAGAAGCCGGCACTGGATGAGGCGACAGCGACTCTGGCCGTGACAAGAGAACAGCTGGACGCGCAGGAGGCAGAAATGGCGTCCGCGAAAGCGACGCTGGACGCTGCCGCCGCGCAGTTAGAGGAACAGGAGGCGACGCTTACCGCCGCCGAAGAGGAACTGGCTGCGGCAAAGACGCAGTTAGAAGAAGGGCAGGTGACGCTGGATGCGACGGCGGCACAGCTGACGGCAGCCGAGGAAGAGATTGCGGAACAGGAGCAGACACTTAAGGCGTCAAAGGCGACGCTCGCCTCGTCGAAAACACAGCTGGAGTCTTCGGAGGAAGAGCTGGCCGAGGCGCAGCAGGAGGTGGACGATGGCTATGCTGCGCTGGAAGACGCACGGGTGCAGCTGGAAGATGCGCGGGAGGAGCTGGACGATGGCTGGGCGCAGTATTATTCTTCGGTTTATGAGTATAAATATGGATTAAAGCAGCTGGAGGAAGGCCGACAGGAGATTGCGGACGCCAGAGCGGAATTGGACGACGCTCTGGAGGAAATCGCGGAAGCGGAAGAAGAGATCGCGGATGCGGAATCTGAAATTGCGGATGGCTGGAACGATTACTACGAGGGAAAAGCAGAAGCAGAACAGAAGATCGCGGACGCGCAGCAGGAAATCGCGGAAGCGGAAGAAGAGATCGCAGACGCGCAGCAGAAGATTGCGGACGCCGAGGAGGAACTGGCTGATCTTGATTATCCGGAGTGGTATGTCTACGATCGCAGCTGCCTTCCGGAAAACACGGGTTATGGGGAGAACGCAGACCGTATGACAAATATTGCGCAGGTTTTCCCGGTGATTTTCTTCCTTGTGGCGGCTCTGATTAGCCTGACGACGATGACCCGCATGGTCGAGGAGGAGCGCACACAGATTGGTACGCTGAAAGCACTCGGCTATGGGAAATGGGATATCGCGAAAAAATATCTGAAATATGCCTTCTGGGCGACAGCATGCGGCAGTATTTTCGGTGTGCTCTTTGGTGAAAAGGTATTTCCATGGGTAATCATCAAAGCATATCAGATTATGTATAAATACCAGCCGGCGATTCTCGTACCGTACAATTGGGCCTATGGGCTGGCTGCTTCCGGAATTGCTCTGGTTTGTACGCTTGGCGCGACCTTTTCTGCATGCTACCGCGCGCTGGGGACGGTTCCGGCCGAGCTGATGCGTCCCCCTGCGCCCAAACAGGGCAAGCGTGTTTTTCTGGAACACATTCCGTTTATCTGGAAGCATCTGAATTTTAACTGGAAATCGACAGTGCGGAATCTGATGCGCTATAAACGGCGTCAGCTGATGACAATTTTCGGTATTGGCGGCTGTATGGGTCTGCTGATGGTGGGTTATGGCCTGCGGGATTCCATCGGGGATGTGGGGGTGCTGCAGTACAGTGAACTGCAGACCTATGACGCGATGCTGGTTTACGACGCGGACGCCCAGGAGGAGAAGCTGGAAGAACTAAACGACGCGGTTGCTTCAGATGACCAGATTACCCGCTGGAAGCGCTTCTATATGCAGAGTATGGATATCAACGGACAGGACGCGAGCGGCACCGGCAAACAGTGGTCGATCTATGTTTATGTGCCGGAAAACACCGATGATCTGGAGGAATTTCTGACCTTCCGCAGCCGGACTGCGGATGAAACCTACACGCTGACGGACGAGGGAGCGATCATCACGGAAAAAATTGCGAAGGAATTTGATCTTTCCGTCGGAGATTCGATCTGTATCAGCCAGGACGATGGCGGTACGGTGGACATTCCGATTGCAGCTGTTTGTGAAAACTACCTTTATCACTATGTTTACCTGACACCAACTCTATATGAAGAGATTTTTGGGGAAATGCCAGAGTACAACAGCATTTTCTTCTGCACAGAATACGACGGCACAGAGGAGAGTCTGGCTGAGCTGGAGGATGTCGGGACGAGTCTGTTGTCCTGTGAAGCGGCTCTGAGTATTACCTACATGGAATCCCTGCAGGAGACGATTGACACGATGCTCAGTGCGCTGGACCTGGTTATCATTGTCCTTATTGTATCTGCAGGTCTGCTGGCTTTTGTTGTGCAGTACAACCTGAATAATATCAACATCAGTGAGCGCAGGCGCGAGCTGGCGACTTTGAAGGTACTCGGTTTTTATGACGGAGAGGTATCTGCCTATATCTTTCGCGAAAATGCGGTGACTACCGTGATAGGCGCGGGAGCGGGTCTCCTGATCGGAAAAGCATTGCACGCTTTTATTATTACGACCGTCGAGGTCGACAGCTGTATGTTCGGGCGGGCAATATATCTGAAAAGTTACATGATCAGTATTCTGTTCACGATTGGCTTCTCCATTATTGTGAATTTTGTGATGCACTTCAGGCTGAAAAAGATTGACATGGTGGAATCGCTGAAGAGTATTGAATAACGATTTCCCCATTTTAAATGCATTTTCGACGCATGGGAGCGAATTATATACGCGAAACGGTTTTTGGCGCAGCCGGATGGCGAGCGTCGGATTTGCCGCGGATAGTAACGAATAATTGCAATATTTGAGAAAATATCTGGACTTGAAAGAGAAAACCGTGTATGATAGGGGAAGACATTTAGAAGAGAAAGAGGATCTTATTCTTATGTTGGAAGAATTGAAGAAGCTGGTTTATGAGGCGAATATGGAGCTTCCGAAGCGCGGACTGGTAACATACACGTGGGGGAATGTGAGCGGTCTTGACCGGGAGAGCGGATATTTCGTGATTAAGCCGAGCGGTGTGGATTATGAGGCACTGACTCCGGATGATATGGTCGTCGTGGATCTGAATTGCAATAAGATCGAAGGACGCTATAAGCCGTCATCGGACACAGCGACACACGCAGAGCTGTATAAGGCGTTCCCGGAGCTCGGGGGCGTGGTTCACACACATTCTCCGTGGGCAACCTCGTGGGCGCAGGCAGGCAGGGACATCCCCTGCTACGGTACGACACATGCGGACTATATGTACGGGCCGATTCCGTGTGCGAGGAGCCTGACTCCGGAAGAAATCAATGGCGAGTACGAGAAAAATACCGGACTTGTTATCATTGAGACATTCCGGGAGCGAGGGATCAATCCGGTTTATGTACCGGCGGTGCTTTGCTCGAACCATGGCCCGTTTACCTGGGGGAAAGACGCTGCGGAAGCGGTACATAATGCGGTGGTTCTGGAGGAAGTGGCAAAGATGGCCTGCCGCACGGAGCTGATTAACCCACGTGTGACGCCGGCTCCGGATTCGATC
Organism: Clostridiales bacterium; assembly: GCA_020860365.1. Lineage (GTDB taxonomy): Bacteria > Bacillota > Clostridia > Lachnospirales > Lachnospiraceae > Choladousia. Next base: position 6,372 of record JAJBUL010000225.1, read on the forward strand.
AAAGAAAAGCATTTTATGAGGAAGCACGGCGCAAACGCATACTACGGGCAGAACTGATTCGGGATAGACGGACCTGTTCCCTGTGAAATGTGCGGCGGTTTTCCACCGGATTGTGAGTTGCCGCAGGAACAGGAGGGTGTACTGCCTGCCGGTATCTGAGATGAGAAAGGATTTTATCATGACAATTCTTGAACTTCAAAAAATGGCGAACGAGGTTCGCAAGGGCATTGTGACAGGCGTTCACAGTGCGAAGGCGGGGCATCCGGGCGGATCGCTCTCGTCTGCAGATGTATTTACGTACCTGTATTTTCAGGAGATGAATATTGACCCGGAGAATCCGAAGGATCCGGATCGCGATCGTTTCGTGCTTTCGAAAGGACATAACGCGCCGGGCTATTATTCCGCGATGGCGCACAGAGGATATTTCCCGGTGGAGGATCTGGTGACATTGCGCCACCTGGGGTCCCATCTGCAGGGGCATCCGTGTATGCAGCACATTGACGGCATTGATATGTCCTCCGGTTCCCTGGGACAGGGCATTTCGGCGGCTGTGGGCATGGCGCTTGCGGGCAAGATGGATCAGAAGTCTTACCGCGTGTATACACTGCTCGGCGATGGCGAGATCGAGGAAGGCCAGGTGTGGGAGGCAGCAATGTTTGCCGGTCACCGCAAGCTGGACAATCTCTGTGTGATTGTGGACAACAATGGCCTGCAGATCGACGGAAAGATCGAGGACGTCTGCTCCCCGTATCCGATTGACAAAAAGTTCGAGGCGTTTAATTTCCATGTGATTAATGTGGCGGACGGCAATGACATGCAGCAGCTGGCGGATGCGTTTGCCGAGGCGCGCACGGTGAAGGGCATGCCGACCGCGATTATTATGAAGACACTCAAGGGCAAGGGCGTTTCCTTCATGGAAGGCCAGGCTGGCTGGCATGGCAAGGCACCGAATGATGAAGAATACGCGATCGCGATGGCAGATCTGGAGAAAGTGGGGGAAGCATTATGTCAGAAGTAAAGAAAATCGCTACGAGACAGAGCTATGGAAACGCTCTGGTGGAGCTCGGCAAAGAGCATGACAACCTCCTGGTTCTGGACGCCGACCTCGCAAATGCTACTAAGACAGACACATTCAAAAAAGTATTTCCGGAGCGCCACATTGACTGCGGGATCGCTGAGTCCAATATGATGGGCATCGCGGCAGGACTTTCGACAACGGGCAAGGTTCCGTTCGTCAGTACCTTTGCCATGTTTGCTTCCGGCCGTGCGTTTGAGCAGGTGCGAAATTCCATCGGTTATCCGCATCTGAATGTCAAGATTGGCGCGACACATGCCGGCATCTCGGTTGGCGAGGATGGCGCGTCTCACCAGGCGAACGAAGATATGGCGCTGATGCGTACGATTCCGGGTATGGTGATTATCAACCCGTCAGATGACGTTGAGGCGAGAGCAGCCGTAAAAGCTGCGTATGAGCACGAAGGTCCGGTTTATCTGCGTTTTGGCCGTCTGGCTGTGCCGGTGATCAACGACCGTCCGGATTATAAGTTTGAGATCGGTAAGGGCGTCGTTCTTAGAGAAGGAACGGATGTGACGATTATCGCGACCGGCCTGTGTGTGAACAGTGCCCTGGAGGCGGCAGAAAAGCTTGCCGCGGACGGGATTTCCGCTCAGGTGGTTAATATCCATACCATTAAGCCGCTGGATGAGGAGCTTGTTGTTGCCTGCGCGAAGAAGACTGGCAAGATTGTGACTGTAGAAGAGCATTCCGTAATCGGAGGTCTTGGCGGAGCAGTCTGCGAGACACTCTGCGCGAAGGCTCCGACGCCGGTATTGCGAATCGGTATGCAGGATGTCTTTGGCGAGTCCGGCCCGGCTGCAGCGCTTCTTGCGAAGTACAAGCTTGACGGGGACGGTGTGTATGAGCAGGTAAAGGCCTGGGTATAAGTAATCGATCAGATAGTGGATTTTTGTGAGAATAGATGGGGGCCGCGTTTGCTTTTTTTGACCGCAGTCCCCTGTTCCTCTTTTTATTGTAAAGCAAGCCTTAGACATATGACGCGCAAGCGGAATATAGCCTTACACTTTTTATCCGGCAGGAAGAGAATTCTTCCAGACACCTGTGGGATAAATCGTTATCAATTCAGTTGGCCTGACAGGGAGTATTGACTTTTATGCATCAGATGAAAAAAAGAAACAGCGTATTTTACCATCTCATTTGTATTTTATGTGCGTGTCTGATCAGCTGCGTTGCGGTCATTTCCACGAATTCTTCGATACCGGAAACGATTTCGTCAGACTACTATGAAGACCTTTCACTGGCGGAGGATGGGGATTCGATTCTGGATCAGGTTTCGCTGCGCGCGAAACACTGTACGCTGGAAGGATTGCATGTATGCTTCGAGAAGCCGGAGGATGAAGAAGAGGACCCGGATCCGCAGCTGCTTATGACATTTGAGGAAGGGGCGGGCGTCCATGTTCGTACGGTTGAGCTGGTTCTGGAAGAGGGCTTCCTTTATGATGTGATCTGTGTGCTGTTTTATCCAAATGAAGATGGCAGCTATGAAGAAGACTGCTCTGTTACGGTTACGCTTCCGCGGGAGGAAACCAGTGTGTTCTTCGAGCTTCCGGAGGATCTCGGGTATTCGGTGGAAAAGCTGCGCATTGATATTGATGAGGATTATACGATTCAGGATATCCGGATATCAAATGAGACGCCCGTACAGGAGTATCGTCTGGAAAAGGCCTCTATGCTTCAGCGGGGGCTGATTACGTTTGCTGTGGTATTTGCGCTGGCAGAAGTGATTCTGTACTGTGCGCCGTGGGTGATGCAGGCGGCGGGATATTATCTGAAAAACAAAAAAGAGATGAATGCACGGTTGATGACTCTGACAGGAGCTGTCCTGGTGGGAAATGGGGCGGCGTATCTTTTGTTTCGTCTGACAGGCAGAGACTATTCGCAGATCTGGGTTGCGATGATCAGTCTTTGCAGTATGATTGTGGCATATCAGGTGCGTCTCCTTATTGTCAGAAATGACACCATGGCTTCGGAAGAGAGCAGGGGAAAGCTTACGGGGTATCGGATCCTGTTTTGGGTGGGAATTCTGGTATTTTGCCTGTTTATCGTGTTTGAGTGGGTGGACGGGTCGGAGGAAATGCCGGAGATTGCCGGGCTGATTCGATTCCAGTTTCCATTTGTATTTGCTGTGATTGAGACGATTCTGTCCGCTTTGCTTTATCAAAAGTATGTTTTGAATATACGGGAAGAGAGTATCTCATTTTTAAATATCTACATTTGCATGTTTTTCCTGATAGGGCTGGCCTACCTGCTTGTTTTTCTGCCTTATGTTTCTCCGGATGAGCCATCGCATTTTGCGTCCGCTTACCGTGTATCGAATCTTTTGCTGGGGAAGACCGGTCTGACGAGCGGCGACCGGCTTTTGATGCGCGCGGAGGATTTTGTACTGTATAACCTGGATGAGGAAGCGCTCAGCTCGGAATACTATATGCAGGTAACAGAGAATTTCCGCTTTTTCGCCAGTGAACAGGGATATGTGATTGCAGATGGAGCGATGGTGACAAACGCGATTTTTTCCTATCTTGTGCCTGGGATTGGAATTGCTCTTGCGCGGATGCTTCGCATGAGCGGTACCATGACCTTTCTGATGGGACGGCTGGCAAATCTGATTTTCTTTACAGCCGTGCTGCGTTTTCTGATGAAAAAGATTCCATTTGGAAGGACCGCGCTTTTTGCCATTGCGATGATGCCGATGACGCTGCATATGGCTGCGTCGTATTCCTATGATGTGATGACATTTGGTTTTGTTGCGCTCTTTGTGGTACAGGTGATGTGTATGGTCAGCCCTGTGGAAATGCCCCCTTCCATAGCGTCTCCGCTTCCGCTTCAGCAGGAGCCAAACGCCTGTCAACGGCAGACAGCACCGACAGCGGAATGCGGTTCTGATGCAGAAAACGCTTCGCGATGCAGAACCGCTGAGAAGATCAGTCAGAGAGATTACCGGCAGTGCGTGATCTATGGGATTTTGATGGCGCCATCGAAGATGGTGTATATTCCGTTGCTCCTTCTTATTTTCCTGGTTCCCTGGGAACGGCTGGGGGAGACGAAAAAAGAGGCATGGAAGAAGAAGATCACTGTGGTAGGGATCAGTCTGGCGGTGACCGGTGTAATTATGGTAGTTATCAGTCTGCTGAGTGCGGATTCGACGCTGCGGAAGATGGCGGAGCAGAGCGCCACTGTGAACATGCTAAGCTGGATAGACGAAGAAGGATATACAATCTCCTGGGTAATCACTCATATAGGAGAATATATCCTGATCCTGTCCCGCACGGTAGTCAAGATGCTGGACTATTACTTCTTTACGATGATTGGCACAAAGCTTGGATGGCTGGATATTGACATCCCGCAGGTCTATGCGGTAGCCAGCTTCCTGATGCTGCTTCTGGCGGTCAATATCCGCGATGAGCGGTCGGAGGCGGCACAGATTGCTTCCAGGCAAAAGCTGTGGGTTGCATTTTTATGCGCGGGCTGCATTTTTGCCACGATCCTGGTTATGACGGTGAGCTGGACGCCGATGTCTTATGATTATGTCACCGGGGTGCAGGGGCGGTATTTTATTCCACTGCTGATTCCGGCTATCTGGCTGCTGCCGTCGCGTCTGGTGGAAGTGAAAAGCGTCGTGAGAAAATACCTGGTTTTTGGAATCGGGATACTAAATGTGTGGATTCTGGTGTATGTTTTTGCGCAATATACTGTGGCAACATGACGTATGGAATGAATATGCCTGTCAACCGCTTTTATAGTTGTGGCTGTAGATATCCATGGAAGCTGTCTTAGGGCAATGGTTCTGAGGTTATAAATAATGGTCGGAAGCTGAAAGGGATGGACAGGTGATAGTCGCTGTATCATGTGTTATATACAGGGCTAAGGCATACTTACTGGGAGAGGGAAGCCGGATAATGGTTTGGAGGAGGGCGAATGGGACATAAACACAGGCCAGATTCGGAAAAAAGCCGTGGGAGCTTTCCGACGGAGAAAGAAAGCTCCGGGCATGGCGGCGCTTTCTGGAATATGATGGGCAGCGGTATGATGTCGGCGAATACGGTCGTGCTGAGTATGCTGGTGTCAAATTTCTTTGATCTGGGCGATCTGGGACAATTTACGCTGGCGCTTACGACCGCGCAGATTTTGTACTCGCTTGCTCTTTTTGGGGCGAATGACCGGCAGATGCTGGACTATGGGCATCGTTATCGTTTTGCGCATTATTTCTGGACAAAGCTTTTCAGTACCCTGCTGGCAGGGAGTGCCTGTGTGGTCACACTTGCTGCAATGCATGCGGAAGCGGCAACCAGAAACTATACGCTTCTTCTGACCGGGTTTATGCTGGTGAATTCCTTTGCAGAGCTGTATCAGGCGATGTTTTTCCAGAGCAACCGCCTGGATTTATCCGGGAAATCGCTGTTTTTCCGCTATCTTCTGTCGACGATAGCATTTCTTGCGGTGATTTTGCTGGGAGGCTCCGCAGTCACGGCCTGTGCATGGATGCTGCTGGCCGATGTCGCGGTGACGCTGTGGTGGATTTTAAGATATGAAAAAAAATACCGGGATTCGGGCTATGCTCCGGAGCCGCAGCAGACGAAAAATCTGATAAAAGAGGTATTCCCTCTGTGCCTGAGTGTCCTGGGTTCCCTCCTGATTATCAACTGCCCGAAATACTTGATTGATTATTATTTGTCGGACGATATTCAGGGGGCGTACAGCCTTCTGTTTATGCCGACGTATGTCATCAATCTTTTAGGACAGTTTATCTTCAAGCCGTTTTACGCCCGTTATTCGCAGGCTCTTCTGGAAGAGAAAAAAGGCTTTCGCCCGCTGTTTTCCATGCATGTGGGGGCAGTTGCCGTGTTTGCTCTTGTGTGTGGGATTGGTATGTGGCTGGTCGGTGCGCCGCTTTTTCAGATTTTCTTTGGACAGGATCTCTACGCCTATCGTACAATGATGTTTCTTTTTGTAATTTCTGGAGGGCTGCTCGCGGTTAATCAGCTCTTGTATTATATCATGGTGATCCTGAGTAAACAGAGACAGATTCTCTTCAATTATGTGATCGGGCTGGCGGTTGGAATTCTTTCCGGATTGTTTGCTGTGCCGCGATTTGGTATTGCTGGCGCGTGGCTGTCGTTTACAGTGGGACAGCTGTGTCTGCTTGCAGGATACGCATGGATTTTATATCGGTATTTTACCACTTTAACAGATTAGAACATTGACTTTTTATATGGCAACTCGTATATCTGAATCATATAGAGCTTGAAAGCGGGGGGGGTGTACCAGCGCGAGAATCCCGCAAAGCGGGATTCTCCGGCGGATGCACATGCTGCGCTAGAGGAAACTGTCTGCTTACGCAGATGCGCGGCAGCGCAAGAATCCCACTTTGTAGGATTCTATTTTAATACTTCCTAAATCTATTTTATCTTCACGCGCGTCCACACCTGCATTTCCGCTCCGTTCGGCACTTCTGATCGATTTGCCCACATGTAGTAAGGGATGAATTTCAGCTCGGCAGGTTCTTTTTCCGGCCTTTTCCAGGTATAATATAAAGCCTTGCTGATATCATCGGAGCTGGCTTGCCGGAAGCCAGGCCACAGGATTGCTCTGGTCGGTTCGCCGCAGATTTCGGTTTCGGTCAGGGCAGGAGCGGCGTCCGGATCGAGCGAGAGCAAATGCAGATCTTTGCCATTGTCGGCTTCTTCCATACAGTAGACGATCGGACCTCTCGTCACAGCCGCTTTGCCGATATCCTCGCGTACCCTGGTATCTGCGGCAATCAGTTTTATCTCCATCGGGAAATGAAGCTCCAGCAGATCTTCCTCTGTCCATTGCTTTGTCAGGTACAGATAGCCGTCGTGCAGCTCCAGCCTGGCGTCTTTGGCACATGTGATCTGGAAAAGGGAGTAGATTTTTTCGGCTGCTTCTTCTTTTATGGAGACGCCTCCCTCCGTGCGGTTGGCGGCAGAACACGTCCCGGATGGAGAAAGCGTTTCGCGGTCCAGAGGCGATAAAGCCCAGTCCGGAATTCGCAGGGCGAGCCGGAAAGGTATTCCTTTGGCGTTTACGCGGATGCGAACCGTGCCGTCCCAGGGCAGGCCAGAGGTGACGGAAACGTGTACTGTCTGGTGGGTACTTTCTGGATTCGTTCCGGTTTCCGGGTACTTTTCGGCACAGGCCTGGTCATCCACTTTTGACCTGGGGTGCCCGGTATTCAGGCTTTGCGAGGAACTAGTCACATTTTTTGTAATCTCACTTCCCACGTACAAGTGTACAAACAGGGTATCCTCTGTCTCTGTGTACGCGTAGGACGCGAGGGAGGAGACCAGCCGAGCGAGGTTCGGCGGGCAGCAGGCGCAGCCAAACCACTTTTGACGCACTGGCTTTACGTGAAACTTCCGTTCGTCCTTTTGACAGGCCTCCGGATTTACCTCCAGCGGGTTTACGTAGAAAAAGCTTTTCCCGTCCAGCGCCATTCCGCTTAAGATGCCGTTGTAAAGTGCGCGTTCCATCACATCTGCATAGCGGGAGTCCGGTCGGATCTCCAGCATCCGGCGGGCGAAGAAAACAAGACCAATGGAAGCGCAGGTCTCCGCATAGGCGGTATCGTTTGGAAGATCATAGGCAAAAGAAAATGCTTCGCCGATGTGTGTGCCGCCGATCCCTCCTGTGATATACATTTTTTGGGACACAATATTATCCCAGAGCCGCTCGCAGGCGCGGTACAGTGCTTCGTCGTGTGTCAGACGCGCAATATCGGCCATGCCGGAGTACAGATAAACGGCACGAACCGCGTGTCCGGTCGCTTCCTCCTGCTCGCGCACCGGAAGATGTGCCTGGTTGTATGCGTGGCGCAGCTCGTCCTCATGTCCGGGTTTTACTGTTTCCGGGTGTTCCTGGTCGAAGTAATAGGGCTTTGTCCCGCGCTGATCAATGAAAAAGCGGCTCAGGTCGAGATACCTTTGCTCGCCGGTGACTTCATATAGGCGTACCAGTGCCATCTCCGCGATTTCGTGTCCCGGATATCCCTTGCACTTGCCTTCTTCCGAACCAAAAGTATCCGCGACAAAATCCGCGAATCGCTCCGCTGCTTTCAGGAGATTATCCTTTCCCGTGGCCTGATAATAGGCGACTGCACCCTCAACCAGATGGCCGAAGCAGTAGAGCTCGTGATGGTCGCGCAGGTTCGAGAATGTCTGGTCTCTTCCATTAATGATATAGTAGGTATCCAGATAGCCATCTTCTTGCTGCGCAGCGCAGACGATATCGATTGCGCCATCTGCGATTCGTTCCAGCTCCGGATCCGGGTGCTGCGTCAACGAATAGCCCACGGCTTCGATCCATTTAGAAAAATCACTGTCCTGGAACACGAAACCATAGAATTTGTCTTCAAGGTGCTCCGGATCCTCCGGCAGCGCTTCAAAACCACGAAATGTATATTTGGGCGCTTCAAAGGCCTTGCCTTTCGTGGCTTTTTCACGGTTCAGCTTGCCTGCGATCCGGAAATTACGCATGCAGTAGCTCGGAGCTGCGCCTTCCACCTGATCATTCAGTGCAGCCCACTGGTAGGGAATAACCTCCGTGCGCACCAGCTCCATTTCCTTTTTCCAGAAATCATCGGTAACCTGTACATCCCGCAGAGAAAGCGGGAAATTGTGCATAGACCAGTCCATGTGAAATTTGGTCTCCTTTCTTTTTCTTTCTTTTTGGCGATGCCCGGCGAATTGCTGGCGGGCGTTTCTTTGCTTCGATGCGCAGAGCTGTGTAAGGAGGTTTCCGGCTGGTGCCGGATGGAGCTTGCGCGGTGAACAGGGGTCGACAAGTCACCTTCTGTTCGATTTCAGCACTGTTCTATATTCTATCATACCGAAAAGGAGAATGGAAGAAGAATTGCTTATTTCCTACTCCCCAAAACGTAAGGATTGTGGTAGAATAAAGTGGATGATAAAAGACAGGGAAAACCACTCCAGACGTTTTGTGACGGAAGGAAATAGAATGCTATAGTCTCCAAAGTCGATCACGCACTTGCTGTGTGATGAGGAATTGAAGAACAATTCCTTGCGCAAAATGGCAAAATTTTGGCTCCGGTTTATCGGGTTAGGATTTATCGTGCACGAAGTGAGGAGCTTTTCGGCGAGGGGCGAAATTGTAGTGATAGCCGGGCAGGAGGGACGCAATGGCAGGAAAGCGAGAAAATTACATTACCTGGGATGAATACTTTATGGCGGTAGCAAAGCTGGCGGGAATGCGCTCAAAAGACCCGAATTCGCAGGTGGGCACCTGCATCGTCAGCGAGGATAACAAAATACTCTCAATGGGCTACAATGGCTTCCCCAAAGGCTGCTCGGACGATGAATTTCCCTGGGAGCGGGAAGGCGATGAGACGGATACGAAATACCCCTATGTCGTGCACAGCGAACTGAACGCGATTCTCAATTACCGCGGCGGCAGCCTCGAGGGTGCGAAGCTGTACGTTTCCCTCTTTCCGTGCAATGAATGTGCCAAAGCTATTATTCAGGCTGGTATTAAAACCGTCGTCTACGACGACGACAAGTATGAGGGAACGCTCTCCGTCCTGACATCCAAGCGCATGATGGATGCTGCAGGGGTGCGCTATTACCGTTACCAGAGAAGCGGGCGGGAAATCCAGATTACCGTCTGAACTGCCGGGAAAAGCTGGTTGCCGAAACGGTTCATTCGTAAAAAACGATTGGCAGAACAATCGCTTACAATAGGAGGGAACTGACTTACCCTGCGGTCGCTTGTATCAGGAGAGCCGCGTCATACAGAATTGCCAGCGGCAATGGTGCAGCCTGCGTCATAAGAGATCCGCCGGCATGTCAGTCTCTCTTATGACATAATCAGGGAAAAAAGGGCTGGACAGAAATAGTCAGCTGCGAGGAAAGCATTGTCCGGCAGAATGGTCAGCTGCGAGGAAAACATTGTCCGGCAGAATAGTCAGTTGCTTATAAAAAAAGAGGCAGGAATTGCGAACCCCTGCCATATGAGGAGGAAGTATGAAGTTTATCAATTCGTTTCGTGAGGGAGATAAAATTAACGAGATTTATCTGTGTAAATACAAACAGTCTGCGACCGCGAAGAACGGTAAGCTCTATGAAAACGTTGTTTTACAGGATAAGACGGGCACCATCGATGCAAAAATCTGGGATCCGAATTCATCCGGGATTGAAGAGTTCGGTGTACTGGATTATGTTTTTGTAAATGGGGATGTGACCAATTTTCAGGGTACACTCCAGATGAGCATCCGCCGCGCCCGCAGAGCAGAGGAATCCGAATATGTTGCTTCCGATTATCTCCCGGTCAGTGAAAAAAACATAGATGAGATGTATGAGGAACTGATGGGTTATATGCGTCAGGTGGAAAACCCCTATCTGCAAAAGCTGATTCAGATGTATTTCGTGGATAACGAGGCTTTTATCGCTGCGTTTAAAAACCATTCCGCGGCTAAAACGGTTCATCACAGCTTTGTCGGCGGCTTGCTGGAACACACACTCAGCGTCGTAAAGCTTTGTGATTTTTATGTAAAACAGTATCCGTATCTCCGGAAAGACCTGCTGTTCACCGCGGCAGTGTTTCACGACGTTGGCAAATTAAAGGAAATTTCCAACTTCCCGGAGAACGACTATACCGACGACGGTCAGCTCCTCGGACATATTGTCATGGGCAGCGAGCTGGTCGGCTTCGGCTGTCGCCACATCAAAGGTTTCCCCAAAAAACTGATGAGTGAACTGCAGCATTGTATCCTTGCGCACCATGGCGAGCTCGAATATGGCTCCCCCAAAAAACCGGCGCTCGCGGAAGCGCTCGCGCTCAACTATGCCGACGATACGGACGCCAAGCTGGAGACCATGCGCGAAGTCCTGAAAAATGCAGGGGATAACAACGAATGGCTTGGTTATAACCGGCTTTTCGAGTCGAATCTGAGAAAGACGTCCGAGTTTTAAAGATGTGAAAGGTAAGATTTGCTTTGACGCTCGAGCAGAATATACAGGTGTGTAGGAAAAACCGTAGACGTGGTTTTCGCCGATGTTTAAGTCAAATATCCCGATAATATCCCGATAAATACCCCGATAAATACCCCGATGCAGGCATCGGGAGAGCCATGCCATTAAAGATTGTGCTGCCGCACCATGGGCGTGGCCTTCGTCCCGCATCCAAATGCGATGCGGAACATATGATGGGGTATCAGGTTTGCAGCGCTGCAGGCACGACTGCCTGGTTCGCTGCTTCGAGGAAATAGACGGTACAGGAAAATATGTATGAAAAAAGATGATATTGTAACACTTAAAATAGAAGATTTCAGCACAGAAGGCCTTGGCATTGGACACAGCGAAGGCCTTACTTTGTTTGTAAAGGACACTGTGATTGGGGATGTGGCGGAGGTAAAAGTCATGAAAATGAAAAAGACCTACGGCTACGCCCGTCTGCTGCGCATTCTCACGCCCAGCCCGGATCGGGTCGAGGCGCCCTGCCCGGTCGCCCGATCCTGCGGCGGCTGCCAGATTCAGGAAATGAGGTACGAGGCGCAGCTCCGCTTTAAAGAACAGAAGGTGCGCAATAACCTGCAGCGCATCGGCGGCTTCACAGATCCTCCCATGGAGCCAATCATTGGGATGGATAATCCATTCCGTTATCGCAATAAAGCGCAGTTTCCCATCAGCAGAGATAAGAACGGAAAACTGATCGCCGGATTTTACGCGGGGCGCACGCATACCGTCATCGACTACCAGGATTGTCTGCTTGGCGCAAAAGTTAACCAGACCATCCTCGATATCGTGCTGAATCATATGGAAAAATACCATATCCAGCCCTACGACGAGGCCACGGGCAGGGGACTGGTGCGGCATGTGATGATACGCGTCTCCAGCGAAGTGCTTCGTGAAGAGAATGCATCCGGACAGATCATGGTTTGCGTGGTCATTAACGGATCCTCCCTGCCAGAGAGCGGGCGCCTGGTTCAGGCACTTTGCGCCATTCCGGGTATGACCAGCATTACATTGAACATCAACCGCGAGCGAACAAACGTAATCATGGGGCGGCAGATAAAGCTGTTATGGGGGCAGGAATTCATCGAAGATACAATCGGAAAAATCCGATTCCGCATCTCACCGCTTTCCTTCTATCAGGTAAATCCCCGTCAGACAGAAAAGCTCTATGGAAAAGCACTTGAATACGCCGGCCTGACCGGCCAGGAAACCGTATGGGATCTCTATTGCGGAATCGGAACCATCTCCTTATTCCTCGCGCAGAAAGCCCGCGTCGTTTACGGCGTAGAAATCGTGCCCGACGCCATCTGCGACGCCAGGCAGAACGCACAGCTGAATCACATCACGAACGCGGAGTTTTTCGTCGGCAAAGCGGAAGAAGTCCTGCCCGAAAAATACGAGAAAGAAGGAATCCATGCCGACGTCATTGTTGTAGACCCACCGCGTAAAGGCTGCGAGCAAAGCGTACTCGACACCATGCTCAAAATCCGGCCGGAGAGAATCGTTTACGTGAGCTGCGATTCCGCGACGCTCGCGCGGGACTTGAAATATCTGTGCACGGGCGGGTACGAACTGAAAAAAGTCTGTCCGACAGAAATGTTTGCGAATTCGTGCCACGTCGAGACGGTTGTATTGATGTCAAGAAACGACACACAATGAGTTAAAATAGGCTTGAAAACAGGGGCTTTTGCCACTTGACCGGGGAAACGGTGAGGTGGTGAAAGCCCTTTCGTGCTTTCTGACAAGACATATCCATATAGCGAGAATGGACCGAGCGAGAATACGAAACTACTTTTTAGAGGGTGGGTTGTGGCTATGAAACTGATTTTTGAGGGGTGTGGATACGAAACTGTTGTCAAAAAAGGCATCAAAAAGGGCAGGAAAGTTCGTCTCAAAAACAGTTACTATTCACGGGGTGGGGATGATATCTAAGGTGTTTGGTTCCTCATCTT
>JAJBUL010000084.1 GCA_020860365.1 Clostridiales bacterium
ATGTTACCTGCTTTTATGTCGCGGTTTAAAAAACCAAAGAAAAATATCTACACCCGTGAAAACAGACGGCCTAAAGACGGTGGTGCTTTCGTGTTGTTTCAACTATCTATTTCCCGCTCAATCAGAATAATATTGGGTCCTAAACGTGATCCTTTTCATTTTTATAGTCCGACAGCCCCAAGTGCCTGATCCAGATCCCGTATGATATCCTCCGGTGACTCAAGTCCCACGCTGAATCGGATAAAGCCCTTCCTGAATTTTTCCGGATACAGTTGAATCCGCTCATCATAGCTCGGCTGTGGGAAAATCAGGCTCTCGTCGTGTCCGAGGGAGACCGCGAAAGTGACGACCTTCAGCTTTGCGCAAAACTGCTCGACTGTTTTATCGTCCGTATTTATACCAAAAGAGATCACGCCTCCATAGCCGTTTTGCATCTGCCGCTTCGCGAGCTCGTGTCCAGGATTACTCGAAAGACCCGGATAAGATACAAACGTAACGTTTTCCCGCTGCTCCAGCCACTCGGCAATCCGCTGCGCAGAGTGGTTGATCCGCTCCATACGCAAAGGAAAAGTAACAGATCCCCGAAATATCTGCCATGCGTTAAATGGGCTGATCACAGCCCCGACATTGACCTGCGCTTCATAACGAATGCGATCCATCGTTTTCAGGTCATTCGAGATAATCGCCCCTCCCTGTGCGTCACCATGGCCATTGATAAACTTTGTAAGCGCGTCTACCACAAAATCTGCCCCAAGCTCCAATGGCTTTTGGTTCAGAGGGGAGGCAAAGGTATTATCAACTGACAGGATTGCTCCATTTTCGTGAGCAAGCTTTGCAACCGCCGCTATATCTGTCACCCCTACAGTTGGATTGTCCGGCGTTTCGATATGAACCAGCTTTGTACCGGGAGTGATCGCTCTTTTTACCGCCTCCAGGTCTGTCATGTCCACCATGACCGTTTCCACGCCGAATTTTTTATTGAACAGCTCATGGAACATCCGGTAGACGGCCATATAACTGACATTTGGATACACGACCCGGTCTCCGGATTTCAAAAGCGTCCAGAACAGCGCGTGAAGTGCCCCGACTCCGCTTGCCAGCACGATCGCGTCATCCGCATTGTACAGAGCCGCGATTTTTTCCTCCAGCCAGTGCTGGTTGGCATTTCCGTTTCTGGAATACATTAAAAGATCCGTAGAGGAATAATTGACCTGTGAAAGATCATCCGGCAGCCTGTAGCTGTTCGCCATGTGCAATGGTCTGCGGACAGCACCGGTTCCCTCGTCGTAATCCGTTCCGGTGTGTATGGCCTGCGTGGAAATATCATACCCTCTAAATCTGTTCTCTTTTTTTGCCATTTTGGAACCTCCTGCTGTAAAAACGACTTACGTCGTTTACTATAAATCCCGAATATCCGCATTCAAACCCTTTCCGTCACGAAGCGGATGAATTCCTCCGTCTCCTCCAGAGTAGCTGCATGAGCCGTGTACATCTGATTGCCCATCTGAGCAACATTCATTTCGGGCATCCGCTCACACATCACAATCCGTTCGCCGTACCGATCCAGAATCTCCTGGTGGCTGTGCCGATAGGAAAAGCAGTCTCGTCGACTCGCATAAACGCAAAAGTAATCCTCTCCGCGTTCCGGAAGCAGGCGCTGATTTGCGGACACCATATCTGCCCAGATCTGGTATACATCCGTGCTGTGCGCATAGTTCATCATATCTGGCGTATAGCCGCCAGCCGGGCGCATATTCACCTCAAGCCCAACGAAATCGCCAATCTCACCCAAGCCCTTACGTGCCTTCGTCAGCCGAAAAAATTCCATATGTACAAAACGGCTCTTAGCGCCGAAGGCCTTCACCGTAGCTCTTCCCAGATTGCGCAGGGAATCCGGCATCTGGGCCGCCACATAATAGGCAAGATCCCGCTGTTCCAGCACGATGTCCATAATCGAAGGCGGCCATACCGTCATCGACTCAAAAAGAGGCGCACAGTCCGCGTCTGTGATTGCGTCATAAGAGCAGATGTCGCCCTCGATAAACTCTTCCATTACATAGGGTGCTTTAGGGAGACTGGCAAAAAAAATTTTCCAGATCCTGCTCATTATCCAGCGCCCAGGTGTCTGTAGCACCCACGCCGACATCCGGCTTCACAATCACAGGATAACCGACCTCACTAAGAAAGACCTTCGCAGCCTCAATTGTCGTTACCTTGTGGCAGCGCGCGGTCGGCACACCGGCCTCCTGATAATAGGCCTTCATCCCTGATTTGCTTTTGAACCGACCAACCTCGTCCGCCTGCACACCGGTTATAACGTGAAAATCCGTCCGCAGCCTCGCGTCCTGTTCGAGCCAGTATTCATTGTTGGACTCAATCCAGTCAATCTTCCCATATTTAAAGGTGAAAAAGCCAACCGCCCGAAGCATCTGATCGTAGTCCTCCAGCGTATCCAGCCGATAATATTCCGTCAGTGTGCTTCTCAGCTCGTTCGGTAACTCATCGTAGGGTGTATCTCCGATGCCAAGCACATTTACGCCATTTTTCTTCAGGCGGTCGCAGAAGTTCCAGTAGGTGCGTGGAAACTGCGGTGAAATAAACACAAAATTCATATACTCATTCCTCCGATTATTGTCCCGATTTGCCCTGCAAATCGCGGACGCAGGCCGTGGCATTGCCCACAGGGCGATTCTGCATGCCATGGCTCTCCGATTATTGTCCCGATTTGCCTTGCAAATCGCAGACGCAGGCCGTGGCTCTCCGCTCCGCTTCGGTCGGTGCTAAACGGACATCCACTGGATGTCCAGCACCGCCCACAGGGCGATTCTGCATGCCACGGCTCTCCTATTTCAGAAAAAGGACTCTCAAACACGAAATTTTGAGAGCCCTTTTCAGATATACAGGTTCATCCTAAAGGATGTTTCTTTATTTCACCGCAGCAAATCCGTTCTCCAGGTCAGCGATTATATCATCAATGTGTTCCGTCCCTATAGAAAGCCGGATTGTGTTCGGTTTTATTCCCTGATCCAACAGCTCCGTCTCAGAAAGCTGGGAATGCGTTGTGGTCGCCGGGTGGATCACCAGGCTCTTCACGTCCGCCACGTTTGCCAGCAGGGAGAATATCTTCAGGCTGTCAATAAACTTCCACGCTTCCTCCTGTCCACCCTTGATCTCAAAGGTGAAAATACTCGCTCCGCCATTTGGGAAGTATTTCTGGTACAGCTCATGGTCCGGATGATCCGGCAGGGAAGGATGGTTGACCTTTTCGACCTGCGGATGTCCAGCCAGATATTCCACGACCTTTTTCGTGTTCTCTGCATGCCGCTCCAGCCGCAGGGACAGCGTCTCTACACCCTGAAGAAGCAGGAACGCATTAAACGGAGAGATCGTTGCGCCGGTATCCCGCAGGAGGATTGCACGGATGTAGGTAACGAACGCCGCCGGTCCGGCTGCCTCTACGAAGGATACTCCGTGATAGCTGGGATTTGCCTCCGCAATCGGAGCATACTTCCCGCTCGCCTTCCAGTCAAATTTTCCGGAATCTACAATGATTCCGCCGAGCGTCGTTCCATGGCCGCCGATAAACTTGGTCGCGGAATGAACCACAATGTCCGCGCCGTGCTCGATCGGGCGAATGAGATACGGCGTACCAAACGTATTGTCAATGACGAGCGGCAGGCCATGCTTATGGGCGATTGCGGCGATCGCGTCAATATCCGGGATATCACTGTTCGGGTTCCCCAGCGTTTCCAGATAAACCGCTTTCGTGTTCTCCTGGATGGCAGCCTCGACTTCATCCAGGTTATGCGCATCTACGAACGTGGTGGAAATTCCATACTGCGGCAGCGTATGCTCCAGCAGATTGTAGCTGCCGCCATAGATGGTTTTCTGCGCCACGATGTGCTCCCCTGCCTGCGCCAGAGCCTGAATGGTGTAAGTAACCGCAGCTGCGCCGCTTGCCAGTGCCAGAGCCGCGGCGCCTCCCTCCAGAGCCGCCAGCCGCTTTTCCAGTACATTCTGCGTGGAATTGGTCAGTCTGCCGTAGATGTTGCCGGCATCCGTCAGGCCAAAACGGGCTGCGGCATGTTCGGAATTGTGGAACACATAGGAAGTCGTCTGATAAATCGGAACCGCTCTCGAATCAGTAGCCGGATCGGCCTGTTCCTGTCCAACGTGAAGCTGTAAAGTCTCAAATTTGTATTCGCTCATGATACTCTCCTTTTCTGATGCGCCTGCACCTTTACTGTTTAGCACCTGCATCCTTCATGTCCTTTTTATGTTACCTATTTATTCGGTAGGTAATATATGTTTATGTCAATTATAATACAGCCAGATCCGGTTTTCGTCAAATTCAGGATTCCGATAACTGGTTATCAGTTTTTTCTATAGCAGGAAGTTCTGCCATAACATCTACACGACCGTGATGGTGTTCTTCAGCATCCCCATCCAGCACGTATAAGTAAATGTCCCCGTCTCAGACGGAGTAAATTCGATCACATTTTCTCCCTCCTGCAGAGTCACCTGCAGGTTGTATTCCGGAATCACGATCGCGTTATTGCAGCCGTTCAGGCTGGCTGCGTCCGCAGTGATCGTCCAGACGACCGGAATCCCCGCTTCCACCACGATATCGTCAAATCCGTTTACATGAAGAGTTGTGGACAGGGTCTGGACATTATTTTCTGTACCGACCATCGCCGTCACCGCGCTTTCGCTCGAAGTGCCTGAAACAGACAGGCCGGGCAGGGATATTCCCAGCAGAGCAAAATTATTCTGCAACATAAACAGGCCGAACACCAGCACCAATACTGCACTCACGCGCAGCATCCGGCTCTTCCATTTTCTTTTCAAAAGACCGGCCGTCACTCCGACGATCAGCATCAGAGGGATCGTCCCCAGACAGAAGAAAAACATGGAAAGTGCTCCGGCAACAAGGCCGCCCGCAGCGATTGCATACAATTGCATGGACTGCAGCGGTCCGCAGGGCATAAACGCATTCACGAGTCCGATCGCAAATGAACCGCGTCTGCCAAAGGATACCGCGGCGCCCGAAACTGCTTTTGGCATTTTTAAAGTCAGCTTTTTCAGGAATCCGAAGCTTCCGAGCATATTGACGCCGGTCAGTACCATAAAACCGCCTGCCAGCACGCCGATCAGGCCGCGGACACGCAGCGTGACAGAGGCTGCCTCACCAATCAGTCCAAGGATGCCGCCGACGCACGTATAGCCGGTCAGCCGCCCGGCATTATACAGCACACTTTTGTGCACTGGCGCACTTTCTTCTCCCGCCACGCTCTGCGTCAGGTTGATTCCGCCGCACATGGCAATACAATGGACCGATGTAAAAAGCCCGATCACAAAAAGCACGGCATAGCCGACCTTTTCCTCACTGACTGTCGGAAACCTCTGAAAGACCTGCGTCAGACCGCACTGAACCGCGATCACATACAATCCCAGGATAATGACAAGGATATACAAAGTATCCCGATTCCGCCCCTGAAGGTTCTTCCGATTCTGCTCTTTTTTCTGCAGTTTCTGAACTTCCTGCTTTCGCGTGGGATTCTTCTTAGGATCACCGGATGTATTATAATCATGCGTGGCATGGTCATGTGCATCATACCCGGCCGCGTCATAGTCAGGCGCATCGTATCCGGCCGCACACACTGCCTTCCTTATCGCGTCAGGCGATGCGGGTTCTGTGTATTTCACCCACAGGCTGTTGTTCACACAGTCTGCCTTTGCGTCACAGACACCGTCCACTTTTTTTACCGCATTTTCAATGCGCCGTTCACAGGCATCGCACATCATGCCTTCCACCAGCATGGATATTTCTCTGATTTTCTTACTCATACCGACTATCCTCTGCTATTCCTATATATTCTTCCAGTTTGCAAAGGAATCCTTATATTCATTCAGAAAATCATTGGAAATGGTAATCACGCCATCCGTTTCCTCATAATCGTCTTCCATCACCGGAACCGGATTGCAGCCGCCCGCTTCCAGGCCAATATCGTCTCTGGAAAACGCGTTACCGCAATTCTGGCAGATGAACGAATCCCCTTCCTGTACGAAATATGCGTATGGCGATCCCATACACACCTGACAGGTATTCAACGCCAGACGTACGGACCCGTCCGATGCGGTCACCGCCAGCACTTCGATCGTCGTGCCTTCTGCATCGTAATCATAATAGGAAGCCGTCTCACCAATCTCACCGGTATCAATAACGACCACTCCTGTCGTCTGCGCGTCTGACGAGGAACTGTTCGAGACCTCCTGATTTTCGCCGTTCCCGCTGCCGGCAAATCTTGTGACAGCGACTGCCGCAACCGCCGCTGCAACTACCACTCCCGCTATCACGGGCAATATCCTGCTTCCATTCTTATTTTCTTCCATACTTTTCGTTTCAGCAGCTTTCTTTTCGTTATTCTTTGCGGAAGAGTTTTTCGTGGTATTGTTCTTTTTATTTGTCTTCTTTCCGGACATTCTGTCATTCTCCTTTTCCGCACCATTTTATATCAGCCGAAAATCTGTTGCTTTTCATATTCCTCCTGTCTTTGTCTGGCCAGCTCCAGCCCTTTCTTCACAAAGCCTCCCTCAAACTGCCTGCGCACTTTCCAGGCATACCGATTCTCCGGATTAATAAATTTGGCGTCCTCGAAATCAAGGATTTCCTGCACTTCTTCCGGATAGTCCCGGTAAAAGCCTTTCATAAACCCGATCACATTGCGCACGGCGTGTGCCACCGAGTAAAATTCTCCGTTTGGCACGGTGATATTGACTGTTTTCAGGTCATAATTCCTACCCTCTCAGATATCTGGCGTTATACTCCGCATTGATTTCCCTGATCTCCATCTCTCCGTCGATATACCGTTGATACATCTCAAACGGATTCCCGCCGCCCAGCCAACAGCCGGTACAGTTTTCACATCCACCGCCGTAATCCAGAGACTGCCGGATAATTGCCTCCCTTTCCTCTTTCGTTGTATCTTTAATCAAAATACTCTTCATATCAGATTCACCCCTGTATCTATGACAGTAACTGCCTGGCACCTTTACCATATAATATCTGTCATACAAATCATTATTGAATAACACTCTATTGCGCAGACTGTATTTGTGAAAGATCCCGCACCACTTCCCCCGCGGTAATCAATCCCGCCACAGCTGGCACAAAAGCATTGCTTCCCGGCACCTGCCGGCGCTGCGTACACTTTCGAGCAGTTCCCGGCGGGCAAATACAGTGTGTGCGGCAGCTGATCGCCATATCATCAATTGGCTGCATCGGCGGCTCTTTAGAATATACGACTTTAAGTTTTTTAATCCCGCGTTTCTTCAGTTCCCGGCGCATGACCCGAGCCAGCGGACAAATACTTGTTTCATAGATATCTGCTACCTCAAATGCAGATGCATCCATTTTGTTCCCAGCCCCCATACAGCTGATGATTGGTGTTCCGGTTCGTTCCGCCTGTTGTACAAGTTCCAGTTTCCCTGTCACGGTATCGATCGCATCTACTACATAATCATATTGTGAAAAATCAAATTGCCCTGCTGTTTCCGGAGTGTAAAAGATTTTGTATTTATAGATCTGTGCGTCTGGATTTATCTGACGAATTCGTTCTTCCGCCACATCCACTTTATATTTTCCAACGGTATTTCTAAGTGCAAAAATCTGGCGGTTCAAATTCGTCAGGCAGATCTTATCGTCATCAATCAGATCCAGTATCCCAACCCCGCTCCGCGCTAACGCCTCTACTGCATAGCCGCCAACCCCGCCAATTCCAAATACCGCCACTCTTGCATGAAAAAGTTTTTCCATGCATTCCTTTCCTAAAAGAAGTTCTGTCCTTGAAAATTGATTTAACATTTTTTAGCCACCAAAATCCATATTTTCCTTTTGACACCACTGTCCGGCACTTTTCATCTTTACCAGAGGATAGCCCAGGTCATAACTCCGCAAAAATCTGATAAATATACTTCATATTCTCTTCACTGTCTATGTAGGTCTCTCCATGGTTCGTTCCCGTGAAAACAAGGCGACCATCCTTATAGGCCAGAAGCGTTGTCATCGGAACCGGCTCCCATCCGTTCCCTCCAAGCGGCTGTGTGGAGAAAACAACCTGACCCTTTCCGAGCTGCTGATACAGCGAATTTGCGTAATTTGTATGAACATACTCATACTCCCCATCAGAAAAAATCAGGTTCAGCTTATTACCAGAAGCCATTTGGCAGATAATTTCGTTCAACAGCTGGAACCGTCTGGCTGCACCCGGTATCCCTTTGCCGCGTATCTCCCGGTTCATCTGTTCCAGCAAATACAAAAGAATCCGCTCACTGTCTGTATCCCCAAGCTGTCTGGCCGCCGTTCCACTCAATGGCTCATACTCGAAAATTGTACCATTATGAATCAGTGTCCAACACCTTCCTGAGCAGTCCTTCCCTGTGAACGGATGACAATTACGATGCTCAACATTTCCAATTGTCGCATAGCGGATATGCGCCAACACCATCCGCCCCTGCACTGGGACGGACAGGTGTTCCCGAAGGTAGAGGCTTTTGTCTGCCTGCAGCGGCTCCTTCTCAATATGCGCCTCATTGCCGTCCAGAAGAGCCAGCCCCCAGCCATTCGGATGTTGGGGGCTGTGGCTGTAAAATTCTTTTAAATATTTATTCAGAACAAGTTGGTGCTCCGAACAACTCCCAAACAACTCGCACATACCAGCCGCCTTCCATAAATAATATTCTTTTCTGAAACCGCGAAATATTATCGACCCCGAACACATCTCTTTTTCCTATTGTTCTAATAGGTTTATTTAACGGCATTCCCCTTTGGTTATTATTTAGGACAAGTTCTTAAATCACATAAGAATCAGCTTTTGCCATCTGCCATTCCATCAGATCTTCCAATGTAATGTTGTCCACAACCTCATTAATCGCGTGATTCAGTTTATCCCAGAGGATCGATGCCGCGCTCTCAGCTTCCTCCCGGAAGTCATCCGTTTCGTAATCCACTGGGCAAAGGCTTCCCTCCGTAAGCCGAAGGATCATTCCCATAGTATACCAGGATGGTCGATTTGCAAGCACATAACCACCCTGTGGGCCACGAATACTTCGGACATAACCGGCTTTATTCAATATGGAAATAACCTGCTCCAGATATTTTTCTGAAATATTCTGTCTGCGGGCTGCATCCTTGAGGCGGACCGGCTCTCCTGAATCGTTAATTGCCAGATCCAACATCAGGCGAACGGCATATCTTCCCTTTGACGAAATTCTCATTGCTACCCTTTCTGTTTCTTTGCTGCTCTCCGAATCTTTACTTCCCTGTATATAATGGTGTCGAATAATAGCGGTCACCGCTGTCCGGAAGAAGCACGACGATCGTCTTTCCCTTATTTTCAGGGCGCTTAGCAACCTGAACAGCCGCATGCAATGCTGCGCCGGAAGAAATTCCAGTCAGAATGCCTTCTGTTTTTCCCAGTACCTTTGATGCTTCAAACGCATCCTCATTTTCAACCGGAAATACTTCGTCATAAATCTTTGTATTTAAGGTATCCGGCACAAATCCAGCGCCGATTCCCTGAATTTTATGCGCACCGGCTCTGCCCTCTGAAAGCACTGGTGAGGATGCCGGTTCCACTGCTATAAGCTGTATGTCTGATTTCTGTGCTTTTAAATATTCACCCGTTCCGGTAATCGTCCCTCCGGTACCAACACCCGCAATAAAGATATCAATCTGTCCATCCGTATCCTTCCAGATCTCCGGTCCTGTAGATCTGCGATGCTCCGCCGGGTTCGCCGGATTTTCAAACTGACCTGGTATGAAGCTGCCTTCAATTTCCTGCGCCAGCTGCTCTGCCATGGCAATTGCCCCCTTCATTCCCTTCAGGCCATCTGTCAAAACGACCTCCGCTCCATACGCCTTCAGGATGTTTCTGCGCTCAACACTCATGGTCTCCGGCATTGTAAGAATCACTCGATAACCTTTTGCTGCTGCAATCGCCGCAAGTCCAATCCCGGTATTGCCGGATGTAGGCTCAATAATCGTGCTTCCCTCCCGCAGCAGGCCTTTTTCTTCCGCATCTTCAATCATAGACTTTGCAATGCGATCCTTCACGCTCCCTGCCGGATTGAGATATTCCAGCTTCGCGAGCAGTGTTGCCTCCAGACCATTTTTTTGCGCAAAGCGTCCCAATTTCAAAAGCGGTGTTCCACCAATCAAATCCGTAATGCTATCATATACTTTTTTCATATTCTTTACCCCACTTATCTAATAGGTTTACTTGGTATATATGAGATTACATCATTGCCAGCATTTTGTCAACAGTTTTTTAGCTATCTTTTAATTTACTGCCCCATACGGCAAGCTCGGTCAGAATCGGAATCAGGGAGCGGACGGAATCTGTTATTTCATATTCCACACATTCAAAACTGTTTACAGCATTGCAGGATGGTGATGTGCTGATGGAAGATCATGCCGGAGGCTGCGTTCTCTTTGAGCGAAAAGACCAAGTGGAAAAGTTGTTAAATAACAAATAAACCCAGGTATTGTTCACGTATCCAACACAGAATAGACAACCTTTTGTCACAAATCAAATGATAGAATACATCGGCGGTGTAAACACTGCCCAAATATAAACAGGAGGCATTCATATCATGAAATGCAGTATGAAAAAGAATCTATCGTCTTTTCTTTCCCTGATGCTTGCCTTTTCGCTAACTGCCGGCTTCGGAATCAACGCCAGTGCCGAAGAAAGTGCAAAGACATCCACAGAGGCTGTCGCAGAGGAAACCATTCCCGAAAACAGTACAGATACATCAGGCGTTAATAGCTATTATCTCGTGACAAATATGTACGGCGATGGGCAGAAGCCCTGGTATATTGTAATCGACTACGGCGTGGAACTCGACCCGTCAGGTGTCCGGGCAGACGATTTTGAAGTGGATAATTATGAGATTGAAGCCGTTTATACAAATTCAGAGGCTGTTCTTCCAGAGGGCAACACATCCGGAAGTTTTGTACTGATTGAACTCTCCACTGACTATACTACCACAAACTACGGAGGAAGCGGCTCCGGCAATAGTGATTCAGATGAGTATAACTCCTTCGGAGATGATTCTTTCGGTAATGATTCTTCTGAAAATGATTCTTTCAGTGATGATTCTACGAAAGACAGGGAGAATTCCGGTAATAGCGGAAACACAGAATTTCTCAGCTATGAAGAAAATGAAACGGAATCCGGCGACCTGAATACTTCCGGTTCAGGCAGTCGTGGCGACCGATCAGGGATGGGTGACTTTGGTATAGGTGACTCTGACACGGACGACTTCGATGCATCCGATAAGGCAGACCGTTCCACACAGGGCGGCGGCAGCAATAGCAGCAGAGGCTCCATGTTCTCCTCACAGTCTGCGCTCAGCAACCAGCTGACCGTGACGTTCCAACAGACCGATAGCATCACCTGCATGGATGGGACGACTCTGGATGCGTGGACAGAAAGCTGTACCACCGATTATGAAACGAATGTAAATCTTCTTGTTGAAAACTTTTCCCAGTATACATTTACACTTTCAGACGGTACTTCCCTGATGTACAGCCTGTATCTGCCGGATGATTACTCGGAAGATACCGAATATCCTCTTGTCCTGTTTATGCCGGATGCTACCGGGGAAGGCAGCGATGAATATCTCGCCCTGACGGAAAGCCTGGGAGGAGTGATCTGGACGACCGAAGAATGGCAGAGCAGGCATGAAACCATCGTGCTTGTCCCGCAGTATGAATCTTCCAACACCGAAGATCCGGCGTATACCATGGAGCTGGTCACTGAGATTGTCAGTCAGTACAGCGTGGATACGTCCAGAGAATACCTGGTCGGTCAGTCCTCCGGAACTATCCGCTCCATCAAGCTGCTCATTGATTATCCGGATGAATTTGCCGGCGCTCTTCTGGTTGTCGGGCAGACCGATTCGGCCTACACCGATTCGATTGCGCAGCTGTCCACGCAGAACATCTGGATGATCTGCTCCGAAGGTGACGCAAGAGCTTATCCGGGCATGACCGAGATCACCGAGGCCGTGGAAGCAGAGGGGACCGAAGTTACCATTGCCCAGTGGGCTGCGACCCTGACCGATGAAGAGCAGGAACAATTGGCAGCCGAACAGGCTTCAGCAGGGACAACGATTAACTGGACCATCTTCGACGCGAATACCGTAATGAGAGACGATGTAACCTCCACGGACGCTACAGAGCACATGAACACCTGGCGCGTAGCCTACGACCTGGACACCGTAAGGGAATGGCTGTTTGAACAGACAAAATAAGAATAAAGTCAAACGCAGAGTGAAGGGTCTGTGATAAAACAGCCCTCATAAAAGGATTCCTGTTTCAGCAAACGCCGAAGCAGGAATCCTTTCTGATTGCACGATATTGAGCCTGTGTTTTCCATTTCTTCAGGTATGGACATTTTCATGAAAACATCTAAACTTTGGACGTTTTGCCAAAAATTGTCGTATTTTTCGGCAAATTACCTCTTTTGCAGAAAGATTTTGTCTTCAGAAAGATATCGTTAATTACTGTGTTCTCTTTCTGCACTTTTACGGATTTCGCTCTGCCAAGCATAGCCATTGTAGCATCTTTCAATTCCAGGCCAAGATCCTCAGAAATCACCTGGCCTCCGGTAAGGGTCGCGATGTCCTGCAGCATTTCTTTCCGGTTATCGCCATAGCCCGGTGCTTTTACACCCACCACATGGAAGGTGCCGCGAAGCTTGTTGACGATCAGATGGGAAGATGCCTGATTACCTGAAGCCGTTTCCTCATTCCAGATAAATTTTTTGTTCATCGTTCAGTATTTTCATAAATTCTTCGCCTGTGATGGTTTCCTTCTGGTACAGGTACTGCGCCAGTTCATCCAGCTTCTCCCGGTTTTCAATCAGAATCTGTGCCGCTTTTTCATGCTGCTTCTTTACCAGGTCTACCACATCTTTATCGATCTGTGCCTGTGTCTCTGCAGAGCAGGCAAGGGAAGTATCCCCGCCAAGATACTGATTGGTTACCGTTTCCATCGCCACCATGTCGAATTTTTCGCTCATGCCATATTGGGTGATCATCGCCCGGGCAAGCTTCGTTGCCTGCTCAATATCATTAGAGGCACCTGTCGTAACAGAACCAAAAATCACCTCTTCCGCAGCCCGTCCGCCAGTTAAAGTGGCAATTTTATTTTCAATTTCTTCCTTACTCATCAGATAATGGTTGCCATCATCCACCTGCATGGTATATCCCAGCGCGCCCGAAGTGCGCGGAATGATTGTGATCTTTGTAACCGGCGCGGAATTCGTCTGTTTTGCGGCTACCAGGGCATGACCGATCTCGTGATAGGCAACGATCTGCTTTTCTTTGTTCGTCAGTATCGCGTTCTTCTTCTGATAACCGGCAATTACCACCTCAATGCTTTCTTCCATATCGGCCTGCGTTGCACACGCCCTGCCATCACGCACCGCGCGAAGGGCTGCCTCATTTACAATATTCGCCAGCTCCGCTCCGGATGCTCCAGAAGCCATCCTTTCCTGATTATTTTATGATACTTTCACCCAATTGTAAATCAGGGACAACAGATTACTCCAGTTCAAATGCCCCGGTGTAGAGCTGATAATACGTCCCTTTCTCTTCAATCAGGGAATCATGGCTGCCGCGTTCTATGATCCGGCCATGATCCAATACCATGATTGCCTTACTGTTGCGCACGGTGGAAAGCCGATGCGCAATGACAAAGACAGTCCTGCCTTCCATCAGGTTATCCATTCCCTCCTGAACCAGCGACTCTGTCCTGGTATCGATCGAGCTGGTTGCCTCATCCAGAATCATACAGGGCGGATCAGCGACTGCGGCGCGGGCGATCGACAGCAACTGGCGCTGTCCCTGGGAGAGGTTTGCGCCATTTCCCGACAGCATGGTCTGGTAGCCATTCGGCAGTCTTCGGATAAAGCTGTCCGCATTTGTCAGTTTTGCCGCGGCAATGCATTCTTCATCCGTTGCATTCAGTCTGCCGTAGCGGATGTTATCCATTACGGTGCCTGTGAACAGATTGACATCCTGGAGCACGATACCAAGGGAACGGCGCAGATCCGGCTTTTTGATCTTATTGATATTAATCCCGTCATAACGGATTTTCCCATCTTCAATATCATAAAAACGGTTGATCAGATTTGTGATCGTTGTCTTGCCGGCACCAGTGGACCCTACAAAGGCAATTTTCTGTCCTGGCTTCGCGTAGAGGGAAATGTCATGCAAGACCAATTTTTCCGGCGTGTAGCCAAAATCAACGTGCTCCAGCTGTATATCTCCCTTTAATTCCGTATAGGTCACAGGCTGGCCATCCTTATGCGGATGCTTCCAGGCCCAGAGACCGGTAGGACGCTCTGCCTCCACCAGGTTTCCTTTTTCGTCTTTTTGTGCATTTACAAGGGTGACATACCCCTCGTCCTGCTCCGGTTCTTCGTCCATCAGTTCAAATACACGCCCTGCCCCGGCGATTCCCATGGCAATCATGGACACCTGCATGGAGATCTGCGAAATCGTCTGGGAAAACTGCCTTGCCATGCTCAGGAAAGAGATGATGATACCGGCTGAAATCGTACCGACGCCGGAGAGTCCAACATTTGTCACCTGGAAGTAAATCAGGAGAGCCCCGCCGAGCGCGAGGATCACATACATCAGGTTTCCCACATTATTCAGGATGGGGCCTAACACATTGCCGTAGGTGTGGGCTTTTTTCCCGTCCTCAAATAGCTTATCATTGAGCTTCACAAAATCTGCCTTGCTGTCCTCTTCGTGGCAGAATACCTTTACCACCTTCTGCCCGTCCATAATCTCCTCGATAAAGCCTTCTTCATCGGCCAGGGATCGCTGCTGGGCGACCATATAACGGGAGCTGGCACCACCGAACTTTGAAGTGATCAGAAGCATACCGACACCGAAAAGGAGCACAACGATCGTCAGCCACAGGCTGTAGTACAGCATCAGGAACAGGATCGCTGCCATCGTCAGCACCGCCTGGAACATCTGCGGCAGGCTCTGGCCGATCATCTGCCGCAGGGCATCGGTATCATTGGTATAGGTACTCATGATGTCCCCATGCGCATGAGTATCAAAGTATTTGATCGGCAGTGTCTGCATATGGTCAAACATATCCGTCCGGAAATGTTTCAATGTCCCCTGTGTGACAATCGCCATAATCCTTGTATAGGTAAAAGAGGCCGCCACGCCAAGCGCATAAATCACGCCCATAGTAATAAGGATGGAAACCAGACGGCTCCATACGGCATCCATACCGGATGTGATACCCGGCGTAATACATTCATCAATCAGGCGCTGCAGGAAGGCGGTTGCCACCACAGAAGCACAGACATTGATGACAATACACACCATAACCGTAACCAGATGGGCCGGGTAATAATGGAACAAATATTTAATCAGACGGACAAAGCTGCCCGGCTGTTGTTTCTTATTTTCTTTCATTTCAGACCGCCTCCTTGCTCTTTGTCTGTGTATCATACAATTCCCGGTAAATCCCGTTTTGGGCCAGCAGTTCTTCGTGGGTGCCCTGTTCGACAATCCGTCCGTCATCAAGCACCAGGATCCTGTCTGCGTCCTCAATCGAAGAAACTCTCTGCGCAATGATAATCTTTGTGGTATCCGGAATCTCCTTCCGGAATGCCCGGCGGATCAGCGCGTCTGTTTTCGTATCTACTGCGGAAGTGGAATCATCCAGGATCAGCACCTTCGGCTTTTTCAGCAGTGCCCTGGCAATACAGAGCCTCTGCTTCTGACCACCGGATACATTCGTTCCGCCGCGGTCAATGCGCGTGTCATAGCCATCCGGAAGCTGGCTGATGAATTCATCCGCCTGGGCTGCTTTGCAGGCCTCTACAAGCTCCTCATCGGTAGCGGATTTGTTCCCCCAGCGGAGGTTTTCTTTGATTGTTCCGGAAAACAGCACATTCTTCTGCAGGACAACTGCGACAGAATCCCGCAGCGTATTTAAATCATACTCCCGGACATCATGTCCCCCGACACTGACCTTTCCCTTCGTTACATCATAAAGGCGCGAGATCAGCTGGATCAGGGTTGTCTTAGAAGCACCGGTTCCTCCGATGATGCCTACTGTCTGTCCGGACTGGATTGTCAGATTTACATCGGACAGGGCATCCTTTTCACTGTCAGCATGGTAACGGAACGAGACATGGTCAAAGGAAATACTTCCATCCGGCACTTCCCGGATTCCATTTTCCGGTGAAACCAGGGAGCTTTCCCAGGTAAGCACCTCCACAATCCGGTTTTGCCGACTCTGAAGACATACTGAGTGTTACAAATACCATGGAAAGCATCATCATGGAGGCCAGTATCTGCACTCCGTAGTTAATCAGGGAGGAAAGCTGCCCGGTTGTAAGGGAAGAACCCGCGGTGTTGATGATCATGCGCGCCCCGAAAAAACTTACCAGCATGAAAGCAGTGTAGATGCAGAGCATCATAAAGGGGTTATTGATGGCAAGGATTTTTTCCACCCTTGTAAAATCATCACATACGTCCGCAGCTGCCCGGTTGAATTTTTCCTTCTCATAGTCCTCCCGGACAAAGGATTTTACCACGCGGATGGCCGATACGTTCTCCTGCACGGAATTATTCAGCGCATCATACTTTTTAAAAATGCGCTGGAAAATCGGGAACGTATAGATCGCTATCCCAAACAATACAACAGCAAGAATCGGAATAAGCGCCAGGAAAATAAGCGACATCCTCACGCTGATCGTCATGCACATAAGCACCGAAAAGATCAGCATAAGCGGTGTACGGATGGCAATCCGGATCACCATCTGGTAGGCATTCTGGACATTCGTCACATCCGTCGTCAGCCTTGTAACCAGCGAGGATGTAGAAAAACGGTCAATGTCAGCAAAGGAAAAATCCTGAATCCGGAAGAAAATATCCTGCCGCAGATTCCTGGCAAAGCCGCAGGAAGCCGTAGCGGCAGCTCTGCCGGAGAGGACGCCGAACAGCAGGGAAAACAATGCCAGGATGACAAGGGCAATCCCCAGCTTAATAATCGGGCCAAACGACTCGCCGCTCATACGGTCGATCAGTTCCGCCATAACCAGAGGCAGCATGCACTCAATAGCCACCTCAAGCGCCACGAACAGTGGTGCCAATAATGAGTCTTTTTTGTACTGACGTACACTTTTCAGCAACGTTTTAATCATTATGCAGATCACGATCCTTTCTATATATTATACTCACAGCAAGCTGCTCGTTGATCCTTGTGATCTCCACTCGCAAGCGGTGGAAATCTCTTCGGGTCACATTATTTATACTCACGGCGGAAGAAATCTGCCGTGAGTATTGCGCCAACCGCAGCCGCAAAGCGGCATATTTCCTTATGCGGTTGTGCGCATCACATTATACTGAGCGGTCAGTTTTTTTGACCGCCAGTATAACCGTCTGCTGACAAACGTATATATTTAATCGCAGACGTTTAAGCAATTTTTTAAAAAACACCCGTATTTACCAGGCAAAAATCATTTCAGATTGTTTTTTATCTTAGTCAGAAGGTGATAAAACTGTATCCGCTCCTCCTCATCCAGTCCGGAAAGCAGAATCCTGTCCCCTTCTTTCGCGTCCTCCTCCGATGTGGCACAGATTTCTTTTCCCTTCTCCGTCAGCCGCACATATTTCAGCCTCCTGTCTTCGGAAGGGGTAAAGCCCTCCACCAGCCCCTTCCGTTCAAGGCGGACGATCAGTCCGGCAGCAGTCGACTGGGCAACCTCAAAATGCCGTTCCAGCGACTTCAGGGGTACCGAATCATTTTTCATGCGGTATAGTGCCATCATCATCTGCATCTGTGCAAATGTAAGGCCCAGCCGCGCAAGCTTTTCATTTGCGCCCTTTTCCATTTTATCGTGGATATGCTTTGTCAGCCCGGCGCAGTCCAGATCATCATATTTCACATACACGTCCTCCTTCCGAAATTACCTGTAAAACTATCGTTTTCCAGTCCGATTTCCCCGCTGTTCAGCATAATGTCGTAATTATGCCGGTCGCCCCATTTACGGTCTGTAATATCAGTCTAAAAAGGCCACCACAGAATCTAATATTGTTATAAACTATATGACCATCATAGAGTCAAGTGGCTTTTTCGTTCCTGATATTGACTTAATCCAATATGGGCGTACTCGTACCTCTTTTCACCTGACGTGAGGTATAGTAAACTCTGATTTTTCCACCGACTCTCTTAAAGATACTTCTGCCAATACAGCCCTTCCAGCCATTCAACAATATCGCCTATTACGTGTTCCTGACAAGCTTCATGCAGAATATCATAGTATCCAATATGCTTCGTGATGCTAAGATAACTGAGATATTTTCAATCCGTTGTCCGCAACAACAGTTTTTCGGAAGCTGCGGAAGAATGTCACATCTCCCAGTCTGCTATCTCCCAACAGATACAGGCACTGGAGACATTTGCTGCAAAGTATCCGGATGTTGAACTGGAAACGACTCATGGAAACCACGAGGAACTGTACTATCAGCTTCGCACGGAGGCGGTAGACCTTGTGCTGAACGACCAGCGCCGGGCTTTTTCCGACGAGTATGTGAATCTGATCCTCGCCACAGCTGACAGCTATATTGAGATTTCGGCCCGAAGCCCCATTGCAGCACTTCCAACCGTCTCGCCGCAGGATTTGAAGAACACACCGTGCATTCTCGTTACGTCTCAGTCACAGCAGGAAACGGAGCAGGAATACTATCATGATGTTGCCGGTTTTCATGGGGAGTTTCTGTTTGCGGAAAATCTGGAAGAATCCAGGCTGATGATTATCAGCGGGAAAGGGTTTATGCCTGTGGAAGGTGTGGGAATGGTGCAGAGCTTTGGCACGTCCATTTGCCGGATTCCACTTTGTCGGGGAGATGAACAGATCAAACGAAACTACTGCGCATTCTGGAAGAAGGATAATTCCGGTTACTATGTAGAGGAATTTGCAGATATGCTAAAGGCTCAGTACGAGCAATGAGTTCATATAAGAAAAACTTATCAACTTATCCCGAAAGTCAGATTGATTGACCTTCGGGATTTTTTTATACTTATAACCAGAACAACGAAGGGAGGCCGATGAAATGAATGTAACAATCCTCAATTCCAGCCCCCGCAAGGGTGGAAACTCTGAGGTGCTGTGTGAGCAGTTTGCAAAGGGG
>JAJBUL010000206.1 GCA_020860365.1 Clostridiales bacterium
CTAAGCATCACGCCCTTTGCTGGGCGCACTAACTATTCAGAACAGCAAGCCGCAGTCTCCGTTTCACTCCGGTCGGCGCTAAGCACCTGTCTTTTCATTTCGATGCTGTTCTGAACTGTTACGTAATATTAGTGGAACAGTGAAAAACCTTTCTTCTCCTGGTCGCCGCTCGTGATCGTGCCGACCTTGTATCCAGTCTCCTCAATCGCCGCACGAAGCTTCGCTTCATCCAGCGCAGCTTCGGAAAGAATTTCCGTGATGCCCTTGCTGTGGTTTGAAGTAACCTTTTTCACCTCAAACGCCTTGCGGACTGCTTCGTTTACGTGATTCTCACACATTCCGCACATCATTCCGTCTACCTTTACTGTTGTCTTTACCATTTCCGTTTCCTCCATTTCGTTTTGATTTATATGATCGGACACACTTGTTTGCATGTCAGATGATCTCTTCTGTTCTGTTTTATCCTGCTCTGTTTTATCTTGCGCTGTCTCAGAGGCATTCCCATTGATTCCTGTGATTTTTATATCAACCGGTTTTATTTTTCTGTCCCGTCCGGTATCACGAATTTTGAACAGATTCAGCCGCAGCGCATTGGACACGACACAGAAGCTTGACAGGCTCATTGCCGCCGCGGCGAACATGGGGTTCAGCTTCCAGCCGGTCAGGGCGATGAACGCGCCGGCGGCCAGGGGGATACCGATGCTGTTATAGAAAAAAGCCCAAAACAGGTTCTGGTGGATGTTCCGCAGCGTGGCGCGGCTGAGCCGGATGGCGGCGGGCACGTCGGACAGGCGGCTTTTCATCAGCACCACGTCCGCCGCGTCAATCGCGACGTCCGCGCCCGCACCGATCGCAATGCCGATATCCGCCCGTGTAAGCGCCGGGGCATCGTTGATGCCGTCTCCCACCATCGCAACCCGGATCTGCTGCTTTTCTTCTTTTCCACGCCTGAATATGCTGCCATGAAGCAGACGTTGGAATCCACTCTTTCCAGTCTCCGGCACTTCCATCTCTTTAATCTGCCGAATCACACGTTCCTTGCCGTCCGGCAGCACGCCCGCGATAACTTCGTCTACGCCTGCCTGCACGCCGATTGCCTTCGCCGTGCGCTCATTGTCGCCGGTCAGCATGACCACGCGGATGCCCATACTCTGCAGCTCCCTGACCGCCTGCGGACTGTCTTCCTTGATCACATCCGCCACAGCGATAATGCCAAGCAGCTTCCCGTTTTTCGTAAACAACAGCGGAGTCTTGCCGCTTTCCGCAAAAGTGTACGCCTTTTCTTCCAGCCGGCGCGGCACGGTTACCTGGCTCTGGATGAACTTCAGACTGCCTCCAAGAAGCTCTTCTCGACCCAATACAGCCGAAAGGCCATTGCCCGGAAGTGCCTGGAAATCACTAACTTCCGGACAGTCCAGCTGCCGTTCCTTTCCATAGGCCAGGATCGCTTTCGCGAGCGGATGCTCACTCTTTTGCTCCAGTGCGTAAGCGTATGTCAGCAGCTCCTGCTCTGTCACATCGTCTGCCGGGAAAAGGTCGGTCACCTTCGGCTCCCCGCTTGTGATTGTACCGGTTTTATCCAGCACTACCACCTGCACCTTGCCCGTCTCCTCCAGAGAAACCGCAGTTTTAAACAGAATGCCGTTCTTCGCACCCATCCCATTGCCTACCATGATCGCTACCGGCGTCGCCAGACCAAGCGCACACGGGCAGCTGATCACCAGCACGGAAATCCCCCGCGCCAGAGCAAAAGCGACTGTCTTCCCCGCCAGCAGCCAGACGATGGTCGTAATTACCGCGATCGTAATCACGATCGGAACGAACACACCGGAGACCTTATCTGCGATCTTCGCGATTGGCGCCTTGGTCGCCGCCGCGTCGCTGACCATTTTGATAATCTGGGAAAGGGTCGTATCCTCTCCGACCCGGGTCGCCTCACAGCGGATAAATCCCGACTGGTTGACCGTCGCGGCTGACACCAGGTCGCCGACCGACTTATCGACCGGAATGCTCTCCCCCGTCAGCGCCGCCTCATTGACTGCGCTGCTGCCCTCAAGAATCACGCCGTCCACCGGGATATTTTCTCCGGGACGCACGACAAACACGTCGCCTTTTTGCACCTGGTCAATCGGCACGGTCTGTTCTGCGCCGTTTTTTTCTATGACCGCTGTTTTCGGCGCAAGCTTCATCAGGCTTTTCAGTGCGTCTGTCGTCCGGCCCTTTGAGCGCGCCTCCAGCATCTTGCCGACTGTAATCAGCGTCAGGATCATCGCCGCCGACTCAAAATAAAACTCCATCATGTAGGTCATGACCGCTTCCATATCGCCGTCCACCTGCGCCCGCGTCATCATAAACAGCGCATACACACTCCAGAGAAAAGACGTGGACGAGCCGAGCGCCACGAGGGTATCCATATTCGGTGAGCCATGCCACAGGCTTTTAAAGCCGCTGATAAAAAATTTCTGATTGATCACCATAATGATGATCGCCAGAAGCATCTGCACCAAACCCATAGCCACATGGTTATCGTCAAACCAGGCCGGCAGGGGCCAGCCCCACATCATATGCCCCATGGAAAAATACATCAGCACCAGCAGAAAACCGACCGAAGCGATCAACCGCCTTTTCAGCACCGGCGTCTCATGATCCTCCAGCGCCGCCTCCTGCTCCGCGATGGACTGGGATGCGTGCGCCTTTCCCGCGGAGGCGCCCTTTTGCGAAGCGCCATAGCCCGCTTCCTGCACCGCGCGGATAATCGCCTCCGGGGAGGCCGTCCCTTCCACCCCCATTGAATTCGTCAGCAGGCTGACTGAACAAGACGTCACACCGGCGACCTTCGAGACTGCCTTTTCCACCCTCGCCTGGCAGGCCGCGCAGCTCATCCCTGTCACGGTATATTGATCCATAATTTACAGTTCCTCCTTTTCCACATCCGAAACTCCGATAAACCATCTGCATTGCAGACCGTCTGCAGCCCCGCTGTTTTAAATCATTACTTTACTACTTCATCAGCTTCTGAATCGTCGCCACCAGTTCATCCACCACTTCATCCTTGCCTTCCCGGATATCCCGCACGACACAGGTATGAATGTGACTGGATAACAGCTCCTTATTAAATGAATTCACCGCCGCGTTGACTGCCGCCGACTGGATCAGAATATCATTGCAGTAAGCATCCCGCTCCAGCATCCCCCTGATCCCGCGAATCTGACCCTCAATGCGGTTCAGGCGGTTAATCAGCTTCCGGCGCTCTTCCTCAGAACGCTCGGTCTTCTTACAGCAGCAACAGACATCAGAAGTATCTTCTGGCATATCTTTCTTATCTTCCACGAAAAAAAGCCTCCTTATTCATAGAACCTTTCAAATACCCCCATTGGGTATTTATGCAATCTGTATGATATACCCCCGGAAGGTATTTGTCAACGTGTTTTTGCACAAAAAATAGAGGCAGAGCATGCCTCTATCCAAAATACTGTTTATGCTAAACCAAAGAGACCTACACTCCATTCTTCTCACAGATATCTGCCAGGCAACACTTCTCACAATACGGCTTTGTCCTCGCAGTACAGACCGCGCGCCCATGATAAACCAGCCGATGACAAAATCCATTTCCTTCCTGAGGAGGAATGATCTTCCAAAGCGCCATCTCGACCTTTTTGGGTTCTTTGATTCCATCGACCAGCCCCATGCGGTTGGTCAGACGAATGCAGTGCGTGTCCGTGACAATCGCGGGCTTGCCAAACACGTCGCCCATGATCAGGTTCGCACTCTTGCGTCCCACGCCGGGCAGCTTTAACAAGGTATCAAAATCATCCGGTACTTTGCCTCCATAGGTATCTCTGAGGATGCGCATACAGGCGCTGATATCGCGCGCTTTGCTTTTTCCGAGGCCACAGGGCTTCACAATCTCCTCGATCTCCTCCGGCGTGGCGACAGCCAGTGCATTCACATCCGGGTATTTTTCATACAGCTTCTCTACCACTACATTAACCCGCGCGTCCGTACACTGCGCCGCCAGACGGACACTCACAAGGAGCTTCCACGCCTGATCATAATCCAATGTGCAGTCTGCGTCCGGGTATTCCTTTTTTAAGCGCTCAATGATTTCCAGAGCGAATATCTTCTTTTGTTCTTCTGTTTTCGTTATCATATAATTTTCTCAGAAGAAAGGGCGTCATCAAAACGCCCTTTTTCTTTACCATCACTCATTCTTTTTTTCATTTTTCTTGTCATCCATCAATTCCGCGACCTTCTTTTTTGCCTCATCCAAGTCAGTACAACCATCCAGAATCATGGAGATCATTTTAATGATTTTATCAAATTGATTATCTGTCATAACTTCTGCCACCATTTCCTTTCCTCCTGACCTGTATCAATAAAATTCACATTTCATGTACAGTGTAATTCTACCATAAGCAAAGAAATATGTACAGAACAACTTTTTATCTCTGCCCCTTATCATACGGGATCCCTTCCGCCTTCGGCGCGCGGGATTTTTCTGACGTGAACGCAAGCACGATCAGGGAAATGATGTACGGAAGCATGTTGTACACGCTGCCCGGCAGGTTCAGCGCCACCAGGAAATCAAATCCGGTGTATACGTTAGAGAGGGCGCGGAACAGACCGAACAGGATTGCCGCCAGGCCAATCTTGACCGGCGTCCACTGGCCGAAGATCATAACCGCCAGTGCCAGGAAGCCGAAGCCTGCCACACCGTTTTCGAACTTCCACTCACTCACGCCTGCCGTGATGTAAACGATACCGCCCAGACCGCCAAGTACGCCGGAGATCAGGACGCCCGCGTAACGCATACGGACAACATTGATACCCACAGAGTCCGCTGCCTGCGGATGCTCACCGCACGCCTGCAGGCGCAGGCCAAAGCGCGTCTTATAGAGAACCACATAGGAAGCCACCAGGGCTACCGCCGCCACTACCATAAACCAGTTGAACTCGAAGCGCCCGAAGTATACGAGGAACGCCTTTTTCTCGTTGACATACTGGATGGTGGAGGAGACATTGCTCGCATCCTCGGCTGCGTTGATCGCACGCACCGCTACCGTCGCACCTGCGGTACCGAGCAGGTTCATCGCCGTGCCGACCAGGGTCTGGTCGGCCTTGAAGTTAATCGAAGCGACCGCCAGCAGCAGGGAATAAAGCATCCCGAAAACTGCGCTGTCAAGCATAACCGCCAGGATCATGACAATGGCCGGAGCGGATGCGGACATATATTTCATGACCAGTGCGCCGCCCAACGCACCGATCACCATGATGCCCTCCAGGCCAATGTTAATGACGCCGCTGTGTTCCGAGAAGCATCCGCCGAGTGCCACCAATGCGAGTACGGAAGCAAAAATCAGGGTATACTGAATCAATAACAGCATTATGCCTCGCCTCCTTCCTGATGGGTCTTCGCCGCTTTTTTCTCATCCCGCTTATCCAGCCAGCGGTTCATACCGAGTTTAAAAATAAATACAAAACCGCACAGATAGATGATCATTGAGGAGATAAAATCAGATATCTGGGAGCAGTAAAGGGTTTTGTCCACATAAGCGCCGCCGCTTGTAATGTGCTGAATAAAATAGGAAGAAAAGATCGCTCCGATCGGATGCAGGCCGCCAAGGAAGGCCGCCGCGATCCCGTTAAAGCCCATCGACGGAACACTCGTCTGCGAACAGCTCCACTGCTCGATGCCGGTCAGATAATAGAACGCCGCTCCCATGCCCGCGAGTCCACCCGCGATCGCCAGGGTCAGAATCGTATTGCGTTTTTCACGCATACCGCAGTATTTCGCCGCTTCCTTATTCATACCGGTTGCTTTCAGCTCATAACCAAACTTTGTCTTTTCAAGCAGCACCCAGATCACGATCGCCACAATCACCGCAAGCGGAATCGCAATCGTCACATAGGAGTTGTTGCTGAACAGTGCGGAAAGGCCAAGATTGGGAATGATGGCTCCGCTGTTCGCCTTGGAAACTGCCGTCGTGTAGGGACTCGTCGGCTCCTTCACGGTTGTAAGAATCATGTTCACCGTATAGAGGCCAATCCAGTTCAGCATGATACCGGAGATTACTTCATTTACATTGCGGTAGGCTTTCAGCGCGCCGGAGATCGCTCCCATCAGAGCGCCAACCACAGCCGCCGCCAGGATGCAGATATACCACGGCATACCGAGCGCAATCGCAAAATACAGGCTGGCTCCCGCGCCGCCAACGTACTGTCCGGCCGCGCCAATGTTAAAGAATCCCGCCTTATAGGCAAACAGCACCGATAAGGAACACATCAGCAATGGCGACGTCTTTACCAGCGTGCTGCCCAGATATTTCAGCTGCGCAGCTGCTGACGGGTAATAGAGATAATTTTTCACAACCGCGACGATCGCGCCCCAGGCGCCGCTCGCATTTACAATCAGAAGCGCAATGTATCCGACAAAAAGCCCCAGAAGGATACACAGAATTGAAGCCAGCAGAGACTGCACGACATTATTGCGCAGCAGGCCGCCGCCCTTGTTTGCTTTTTTCTCCATTTCAGTGAACCCCCTTTCCGGTCCTGTCCATCCGTTTTGCCCCCGCCATGTAAAGGCCAAGCTCCTCGACAGTCACCTGCTTCGGATCAAACTCACCGACAATCTCACCCTCATACATCACCAGAATGCGGTCTGACACATTCATCACCTCGTCCAACTCCAGGCTGATCAGAAGCACACCCTTCCCGGCGTCTCTCTGCGCCACGATCTGCTTATGAATGTACTCAATCGCGCCGACATCGAGTCCGCGGGTCGGCTGCACTGCAATCAGAAGCTCCGGGTTCTTGTCAATCTCACGCGCGACAATCGCCTTTTGCTGGTTGCCGCCCGACATCGAACGGGCAATGGTGACCGGTCCCTGGCCGGAACGCACGTCATACTGCTCAATCAGGCGCTCCGCGTACTCCCTTATCTCTTTGCGCTTTAAAAAGCCCGCCTTATTCGTAAACTGCGGCTCAAAATAGCGCTGCAGCACCATATTATTCTCCAGAGAATAATCCAGAACCAGACCATGCTTGTGGCGGTCCTCCGGAATATGACTCATGCCCATAACCGAACGTTTGCGGATCGGTGCGTGGGTAATGTCCTGCCCATCCAGGGTGATCGTCCCTTCCTTTACCGGCTCCAGACCGGATAGCCCATAGACGAACTCTGTCTGGCCGTTCCCGTCGATACCGGCGATACAGACGATCTCGCCGCGCCGCACCTGAAGAGAAACATTGTGTACCGCGTCATTTTTATGCCGTTTCGACGCGACAGACATATTTTTGATATCAAGTACAACGTCTTTGGGCTTCGCCTCCTTCTCAACGACAAAATTCACGTTACGCCCTACCATCATCGCGGAGAGTGCTTCCGGTGTCGTATCCTTTGTCTCCACCGTGCCGACGTATTTGCCCTTGCGGAGTACCGTGCAGCGGTCAGACACTTCCATGATTTCCGAGAGCTTATGTGAGATAAAGAGGATGCTCTTCCCCTCTGCCGCCAGATTCTTCATGATATGCATGAGCTCCTGAATCTCCTGCGGCGTCAGCACCGCGGTCGGCTCATCAAAAATCAGAATCTCATTGTCCCGGTAAAGCATCTTCAGAATCTCCGTTCTCTGCTGCATGCCTACCGTAATATCCTCAATCAGCGCGTCCGGCTCTACCTTCAGACCATATTTCTCCGAAAGCTCCACCACCTTTTTGCGGGCTTCCGCTTTTTTTAGAAAACCATGGCTGACCGGTTCTACGCCCAGAATAATATTGTCAAGTACACTGAAGCACTCGACCAGCTTAAAATGCTGATGCACCATTCCAATGCCGAGGTCATTCGCATCGTTCGGGTCTTTGATCTCCACCTTCTGCCCATCCTTACGAATCTCTCCCTCTTCCGGCTGATACAGGCCAAACAAAACGCTCATCAGAGTCGATTTTCCTGCTCCGTTCTCTCCTAAAAGCGCGTGTATCTCGCCCTTTCTCAGCTGAAGCGTAATGTCGTCATTGGCAATGATTCCCGGAAAGCGTTTTGTAATATGGAGCATCTCTATCGCATACTCACCTGTGTTTTTTCCCAACTTTCCTTTTCCTCCTTCGAAAAAGAGCAGGCCAGTTCAGCCCGCTCTTTTATTTTCAGCTAGTTCCTGCACACGCGGTATGCGCGAAGCAGTATCCATCCTTATTTAATATTGCCGTAAGCATTCACAGTAACGGTCACGCCCATCGCTTCCAGACCAGCCTCATCCAGCTCGAGTGTCGTGTCATTGTTCACTGTGATCTCTCCGTTGTACATAGAAGCTACCAGAGCAGCGTAATCATCCTCTGTGAAATCATCGCTCCACTGCGTAGACTCGCCAAGCTGTACATAGTTCTCAGATGGAGTCTCAGATACCAGGCCAAGGTTCTGGATCTGGCCTACGTACGCATCCCAGTTGTCATTGATAATGATCTCAGTCAGAAGGGTATTTACAGTAGCTGCCAGACCCTTCATCGTGGAGGTAACCGTCATGCCCTCGCCATAAGCGCCGTCAATGATACCAGCCTGATCTACGTCAACACCAATGACCTTGCCGTCTACCTTTGCAGCAGCTTCAGCCGCTGATGTGTAGATGCCGCCGCCGCAGGCAAAGACTACTTCCACACCGTTGGTCTGATACCAGGTATCCATGTAAGCGGTGATATCGGAATCGCCATAGAACTGGTTGCCATATACATACTCAACGGTCACATCATCAGACACGCCAAGCTCTGCCGCCGCATCACTGATGCCCTGTACAAAGCCGTATCCGTAACGGATAACTGCCGGAACTGCCATGCCGCCCAGGAAGCCGATGTGACGATAGCCAAGCTTCACTGCCGCAACGCCTGCCATGTAGCCAGCCAGCTCTTCCTGATAGATCGCGATGTAAACATTATCTGCATAATAGTAGTCGGTTACTTCCCAGTTTTCCGGAACATAGTCGTAATCCGGCTCCGCATACTCAAGGATGTCGCCAGCTCCAACGTCCAGCGCGACAAACTTCACATCCGGATACATCTCAGAGGTTTCAACGATCGTGCCTGCGAACGCATAGCCCGGCATAACGATAACATTGTAGCCCTCAGCTACCGCCTGATCTACGCTCTCTACACGCGCTGCTGTTGAGTCGTCGGTTGGTTTGTAATACTGGAACTCGATGCCATTTTCTTCGCAGAATGCGGCACATGCTTCATAGGTCGTCTGGTTGAAGGACTGGTCTGTGATATCGCCATAGTCGGTAACCATAGCTACCTTGTAGGTCTCTTCCTCTGCGGAAGCAAACGAGGGCGCTGCGGAAAGTGCCATAGCGCCAGCCATCAGTACTGCTAATGCCTTGCTCATTCTTTTCATTTTTGCATACTCCTTTGTTTTTTATTTATCCTTAAGCCGTACCGGCTCTGGATCTAAATGAACCCCTTTTCTACCTCTGCAGAACTCCCCACCGTCTGTCACAGGTCAATCGGCAAATTTTACAGGCTGTGCCCCTTTTTCATATCGTGTTATACGGCATTACCTCTGTATCAGCATATATCTGGGAACAGTATACCACACTTTTCGACAAATTGAACTGTTTTTTTCATTTTTTTTACGTAACAATTCAGAACCGAAGCGAGGCGTAGACCTGCGGCCTGCTGTTCTGAATACTTACCTGATTTCTCATTTCGCAGCACCTCGAACCAAATCCATACTTCTTACTCTTTCATCAGTCAGTTTCCATTTTTTTCAAAGTTTTTTGTATCTGTTTACAACATCCGACAATCGTGATAAAATTCCCTGTAATGGCAAACAAAGAAATAGCTTTTATCTCAAAGAGCGATGCCCGGCATCCATGTCCGGAAAAAGCAGAAAAACGAAGGAGGCAGCAGGAAATGAAAATCGGGCTTGTATTGGAAGGCGGCGCCATGCGCGGCATGTACACCGCCGGAATTCTCGATGTTATGATGGAAAACCAGATCAAAATCAACGGCGCGATCGGGGTATCCGCAGGTGCGCTGTTTGGCGTGAACTATCTCTCCGGTCAGAACGGCCGCGTGATCCGCTACAACAAACGCTTCAACAGTGACAAAAACTACATGGGAATCCTTCCTTTGTTAAAGGAAGGGAATATCATCAGCACGGAATACGCTTATCATGATGTCCCCTATGAGCTGGATGTCTTTGATGACGCAGCCTACCGAAAAGCCGCAGAAGAGATTCCTTTTTACGCAGTCGTAACCGAGGTCGAGACCGGGAAGCCGAAATATGTCCGCATCCGGAGCGTCTATAAACAAATGGACGTCCTGCGCGCTTCCGCATCCATGCCTTTTGTTTCAAAACCTGTAAAGCTCGGCGACAGTCGCTATCTTGACGGCGGCATCTCAGACAGCGTTCCCTTTGAGTGGATGTACAGAAATGAATATGACCGGCTGATTGTGGTGCTCACCCGCGACCTGTCCTACCGCAAAGAGCCAATGTCCCCTGCACTGATCAAAGTCTGTTATCGGAAATATCCGCAGCTGCAAAGCCAGCTTCTGCGTCGGCACACCGTCTATAATGATGCCATCGAAGCGCTGAAAAAGCGGGAAGCAGACGGACAGGCCTTTGTCATCCGTCCTTCTGTACCGATCAAGATCGGACGCATCGAAAGTGATCCGTCCAGGCTGCAGGCCGTCTACGAACTGGGGCTGAATGATGGCGAAGCGCAGATCAAGGCGCTGAAAACTTACCTCGGACAAGAATAATCGTAATCTCCTGTGTCCCGATCGAACGCTGGCGACAAACGCCTTTTGTCTTGATCGGGATACAGATCCATCCATTATAGCTCAGCCTGATTATCTATCCTTCTGCTCTCTTCCTGTTTTCGAGCCAACTCCACCTTCTCCGTCATCATTTTTCCCATCATAGTCTCCGCACCATCCGTCTCTCCAAGATAACCGAACTGGTTGGAGAAAAGAATGACCTCCGTCTCAAACGTTCCCCTGCAGTGCTTTTGCAGATAGAATTTCACACGGCTTGCCACTTCTGCCATCGTCTGCCCAAGCCATCCGGTTTCAAACAAAATACCGACTGTTTCCTCTGTCGTATTCGTATCCAGCAGCCTGCGCACGATTTCCGGCGGCGTCCCGGCCCGCATTGCCTGCGCCGCAAACAGCTCCGCGCGGCAGTCCGCATGCGCGGAATGGGTATTCATTACCCCTCCTGACACCTTGATAAACTTTCCGATGTGCGCGACAAAAAGGATCCCCTTCACGCCCAGTTCTTCCGCAATATCCAGCGTCTCTCCGACGTAATTGCTGCATTTCATAGAATCCCCGGCACTTAATCGGAAAAACTCTTCTCTGGCAATCTCTTTCGAAAACGTCTTGCCCCGTTCTGTTTCACGCTGCTCTATCGCATTCTGTGTGTCCGCACCTTCCTGCTCCATTCCATTCCATTCCACTTCACATTTTACAGTATGTTTCTGCACTTCCACATTCTGCCCATCCGGAATCAGGTTACCAATCGAGGTGCCCCCTCTCCGGATAAAATCCGCTCCATAATTTCCCGGCGTAATCAAAATATTTTTTTCTCCATTTGCCACTTTCTGCTTCATCTCAACACGAATACTGGCAATCAGAGCCTCCTCGCTCATCGGAACCACGATTCCGCTCGTACCCAGAATTGAAATACCTCCCTGTATTCCCAGATGCGGGTTAAATGTCCGCTTCGCAATT
Source organism: Clostridiales bacterium (assembly GCA_020860365.1). Classification (GTDB taxonomy): domain Bacteria; phylum Bacillota; class Clostridia; order Lachnospirales; family Lachnospiraceae; genus Choladousia. The sequence continues at coordinate 11,719 of JAJBUL010000206.1, forward strand.
TCCACTCCCTCCGGCACGGAAATCGTGAGTTTCAAAGCTCCCGAATATTCAAATGCCTCGCAGACAGCCTCCACTTCCTGCGCAATCATCTCGCGCGGCACCCGATTGATCGCCGCCTCACCGACTGCCTGCTCCAGACCTGGCTTCGTCACATGCCCGACCCCCAGGCCGCCGTCGATCAGGATCCGCGAATTTTCTGAACTAGTCACTGTTTCCACAGTCGGTTAATCCTCACCTGTTTCAAACCCAATTGATTCACGAAAGGCCCTGTCTTCGGGCAAAAGCTTTGCCCGCGCATACACCAGAATCCCATCCGTCGCATCCGGATCGTCTCCGGCATACTTGCGCACCGCACAGCTTGCAAAATCTTCTGCCATCTCCTGCTCCTCTATGGGCAAATGGAGTCGAATCCCCTTCGGAGTCTGCAAATCTGCCCGATGACAGATTTGTCCCGACAAAATCATCTGCGCCGGCGCGTTCGCCGCCGCCGCCGCACAGCTTCCGGTCGTGTAGCCGCAGCGCAGCTTTTTGTTCTTTTTCATGACAAACTGGTCCTCAATACCAGTTAATCCCGGAGATAACGGCAGCGGGTGAATATTGATCAAACCGATTGGATCTGCGGATTTTCTTTTCCCGTCATTGTCATACCATCCCCTATTCACGATATCTGTTTCCAGCTCACAGGAAAATCCTTCCGCATTTTTCACCTGCCACTCAAAATAATCCCGATGCGGTCTGGAAAACCGATCCAGAATAGCCATGATCGTCCCACCATGTACGACAAAAGCTGCGCTTTTCACTTCCGCCCTCTGTGCCTCGGTGCAGCCCTCCAGAAACGCGCCGCAGCTCCTTTCAATAAAATCCTCCCGGCTCTCCCCGCCTGGGAAGCCCAGCGTACCTCCGCTGTCAATCCAGGCCTGGTAACGGGCGTCCTCTTTCAGTTCCTCGTAATTTTTATATTCAAACTCACCAAAGCCGCACTCCGCCAGTCCCGGCAGCAGCCGGACTTCTGTGTCCGGGTACAGGATCTTCGCCGTCTGCACACACCGCTGTAGCGGACTCGCAAAGACAAGCTCCGGCTGCGGATAAAAGTCCCGACATTCTTCCAATTTGCGCAAAGCCTCATTGGTCAGCGGCTCGTCAGTGGTGCCCACATAGCGATGTTCCAGATTTCCGGCCGTGCTTCCATGCCGGATCAGATATAGTTCCATACGTCACAGCTCCTTTTCTAATGCAGGTCGCATTATGACCAGATTTCGTAACTATTCAGGACAGTACCTCGCACCTGCTGCGAGGTACGTATGAAAACGTATATTTCACAGGAAAAAGTCCCATCGCGCAGCGATTTTAAATGGACTTTTTCCTTCGCCAGGACGGCATCCCGCACACAGTGCGGGATAAGTCCCGTAACTGTGAAGGTACTGAACAGTTACCAGATTACATTTTTTCTCTCGTCAGCTTACCACAGTGGCGTAACCTCCGCAAGAATGAATATCATTTGGTGAGTTGACGTTTGGAAAATGATGCTATATAATCAAGCCCGTTACAATTATATTAAAAAATGCGGGATTTCTCTTTTTCCGGAAGAGAAACGATACACCCCCGCGGCAAAAACATGGAGGGATAAGACTTGAAAAAAGAACAGACGGTAACGGTAACCGAAGAAAACAAGATGGGCGTCATGCCAGAGAATCGACTGCTCATAACGATGGCACTGCCCATGATGATTTCCATGCTGGTACAGGCGCTCTATAATGTAGTTGACAGCATCTTCGTTTCCAGGATCGGCGAGGATGCCCTCACCGCCGTATCGATGGCCTTTCCGATGCAAAACCTGTTAATCGGCCTGGCGACCGGTATCGCGGTCGGCATGAATGCCCTGGTCTCCAAGGCACTCGGTGAGAAAAAATCAGATACCGCAAATCACATGGCCATGCACGGCGTATTTCTGGCAGTCTGCGGGTATCTACTGTTTCTTGTCCTGGGGCTGACAATTTCGAGAGTCTTTTTTGTCATTCAGGGTGCATCGGAAACCATCGCGGATTACGGACATGATTACCTGTTTATTATCATGTGTTTCAGCTTCGGTGTCTACATTGAGGTCATTTATGAGCGGCTTCTGCAGTCGACCGGAAAAACGATCTATACGATGTTCACGCAGGGGATCGGCGCGGTCATCAATATCATCATGGATCCGGTGCTGATTTTCGGCATCGGCATTTTCCCGAAAATGGGCATCCGGGGCGCGGCTGCGGCAACCGTTCTCGGTCAGATTGTCGCCGCGATTCTGGCTGTGATTCTGAATTCCATGAAAAACACCGACCTTCAGCTGAATTTCCGGAAATTCAAACCAGAATGGAAAGCCATCAGCAACATCCTGTTCATCGGCATTCCGTCTGTGATTATGGTAGCCATCGGCTCCGTCATGACGTTCTGTGTAAACAAAATTCTGGTTGCGTTTTCATCCACAGCCGTCGCGGTTTTTGGCGTATACTACAAGCTGCAAAGCTTCGCCTTTATGCCGGTCTTCGGCATGAACAACGGAATGGTGCCAATCATCTCCTACAACTATGGCGCGCAGAAGCCGGACCGCATTATGAAAACCCTGAAGCTTGCAGTCTTCTATGCCACCTGCATCATGGTGATCGCATTTATCATTATGCAGACCATACCGGGAACGCTTCTACAGCTCTTCAGTGCCTCCGAGGAAATGCTCTCGATTGGAATTCCGGCGCTGCGCACAATCAGCATCAGCTTCCTGTTTGCCGGAGCGAGCGTCATCTGCTCCTCCTTTTTCCAGGCAATGGGCTGCAGCGTCTACAGTATGCTGATCTCGATCATGCGTCAGCTCGTCTGCCTGATCCCGCTGGCTTTCCTGTTCGCACAGACAGGTGACGTCTCAAAGGTGTGGCTTGCCTGGCCGATCGCGGAAATCGTATCTATTTCCTGTGGCCTGTTCTTCCTGAACCGGGTCAATAAAAACATGATCAAGCCCATGCGGCAGGCTTAAGTTTCAGCTGAAAACCGAAAAAACAGAAAGGTCAGATGGTTTCTCCTCTTGAGAAAACACCGTCTGACCTTTTTCATATTTCCATTTATTTTACTTCCGAATAAAGTCTCACGATCTCTTTCAGCACACAGACGACAGAATCCATTCCCTCCACCGTGATATGCTCGTATGGTCCGTGGAACGCGTATCCTCCAGTGCCGAGATTCGGGCAGGGCAGTCCCATGAAGGAAAGACGCGCCCCGTCTGTGCCGCCGCGGATCGGAACAGTCATCGGCTCCAGCCCGGCTGTGCATACCGCCTTTTTCGCGTTATCAATCAGATGCATACAGCCTTCGATCTGTTCCCGCATATTCCGGTATTGCTCGCGGATCGTCAGTTTTACCGTTCCCTCACCATATTTCTCGTTCAGGAGCTTCTCGATATGCCGCAGGGTTTCCAGTCGGCACTCGTACATTGCCTGACTGTGATCCCGCACGATATACTCCAGCTTTGCCTCGCTGACATCACCGGAAATGCCATGCAGATGGTAAAAGCCCTCGTACCCTTCTGTATCCCGCGGCGTATCTCCTGATGGAAGCATCCCGTTAAATTCCATCGCAACCAATGCCGCGTTAATCATTGTATTCTTACTGCTGCCCGGATGTACAGAAAATCCGCGTATTTCCACTTCCACGGCCGCGGCATTGAAGTTTTCATATTCCACTTCGTTTTCCGCTCCGCCATCTACCGTGTAAGCAAACTCCGCGCCAAATCCGGCCACGTCAAAGGCATCCGGACCGCGCCCAATTTCCTCGTCCGGCGTAAAGCCCAGACATATCTTCCCATGCGGGAAAGCACTGTTTTGAACATCGCCAGGGCTTTCGTTCTGCTTAGCCTTCAGAATTTCTTCCGCCATCGTCAGGATCTCCGCAATCCCTGCTTTGTCATCCGCACCAAGCAGCGTAGTACCATCCGATGTGATCAGCGTACGCCCTTTCAGTTCAGATAAATGCGGAAAGTCCTTTACGGCAAGAATCCGCCCGCTCTCTCCAAGCACCACATCCTTCCCATCATAATGTTCAATCACCACCGGGTGAACATTTTCACCGCAAAAATCCGGCGCCGTATCCATATGCGCAATAAAACCGATCGCAGGTACATTTTCATATCCGGCTGTCGCAGGGATTTCCCCGTAGACATAGCCATTCTCATCCACACGCACCCGGCTGATCCCAAGCTCCTTCATCTCCACAGCCAGCGCATCCGCCAGATTCAGCTGACGCTTCGTCGAGGGAATCGTCTGGCTTGCCTCATCGCTGGTTGTATATATTCTCGCATATTTTAACAAACGCTCGTAAGCTCGCATCTCTATTATCCTGCCTTTCTTCTGTTTATTCGAATAAAAATACCTTACGCGGCCGTGTGAATAACACAGGAATAACCTGCCCGACTTCACGCATATTCCGCGCACCCTGGACAGGTTATTCCATCACCACATTCTGACAGTTCCAGATTTTTTTCACAGCTTACATGTCTTATCATACGCTGCCTTTACCGCATCCATTGCCGCACAACGCAGCCCACCGCGCTCGAGCGCATGTACGCCCGCGATTGTGGTGCCTCCCGGCGAACACACCGCATCCTTCAACGCGCCCGGATGACTTCCGCTCTCCAGCACCAGTGATGCCGCCCCGATCAGCGTCTGGCAGGCATACTCCACGGCTTTCTGTCTCGGAAGGCCACATTCCACTGCCCCATCTGCGAGTGCCTCGATAAACAGATAGACATAAGCCGGTCCGCACCCGGACAATGCGCTCGCCGCATCGATCAGATGCTCCGGAATATAATCCAGCCGCCCGGTCCCGTCCATAAATGCTTCAAACTCCCGCATCTGTTCTCCGGTCACATCCGGCGACGCGCAGGCAAGCGTCATGCCTTTCCCAATAGAAACCGGGGTATTCGGCATGATGCGGATTACCGGATAGGCGCCGCCCGCCATACGCTGAATCTCCGCGATCGAAAGCCCCGCTGCCAGCGTTATGAAAAGAAAAGAATCTGTCCGTGTTTCCGGCTGAGGTGACATCCCTTTGTCCTGGTCATTCAAAGCCGACAGAAGGCATCCGTCCTCATATCTTTCCCGCAAAATCCCCTGCAGAGGCTTCAGCATATCCTCCATCATTCCCGGTTTTACACCCAGGAAAATGTATCTGCAAACTTTAACTACGTCCTCATTGCTTCCTGACTGACAGCCCAGTTCAGCCGCTAAAGCTTCCGCTTTTGACGCGGTACGATTTGCCAACAGCACGTTCGACGGTGCGACGTTTTTTACAACCGCGCGCGCAATCGCGGAGCCCATATTACCGCAACCGATAAACCCCAATTCACATACAGACATAGCAAAATCCTTTCTTCAAAAAACAATCTGATCCTTCACCTGCTATCATAAAATCAGCGGATGTTCCCGTTTCCATGAATAATATATTTATAAGAAGTCAGCTCTTCGAGCCCCATCGGTCCTCTGGCGTGGAGCTTCTGTGTGGAGATGCCCATCTCACAGCCAAGTCCGAACTCGCCGCCATCCGTGAATCGGGTCGAGGCATTCACATATACCGCAGCAGAATCAATCGAACGGGTGAATCGATCTGCCGCTTCCTGATCTTCCGTAATAATCGCATCGGAATGCCCGGTCGAATGCGCGGAAATATGCGCGATCGCATCATCCAGAGAGTCGACAACTTTTACTGCTAAAATATAGTCCAGAAACTCCGTATCAAAATCATTCGCCCCAGCCGGTACCAGAAGCGAACCCGCTCCCCCCTGGATTCCATTCCGAATTCGCTGCAGATGCGTCGCCACCGGATGCTCCGGATTCGCCACTGACAGACTGGAATCCTTCTTTCCCGTCTCCGTTATCGTCTCGCTGCCTTTTGTTTCCTGCGCAGAAAGCAGTTCACTTCGATCAAAGTATCCGGTCAAAACCGGTTCCTCAGGGATATCGATACCTATTCCGGCTTTTGTAGAACCCTCAGAGTCGTTTTCTTCTGAAAGGTCGGCATCTGTAGCCTCCCAGGTGGATTCATCCTGGCCAATCAATAGTTCCGCCGCTCTCTCATCCAGTCGGAGCTCCACTGGCGTCTCCAGATTCTGAAGGCGCTCGTCAATCAGACGCTCTTTCAGCTTCGGAAGAAATGCTTCCGCGATGTCCCGATGAACGACGCAGACCTCCTCCGCATTACACACGCTGGGACGGCTGGTTTTCGCATTTTCGATAATCTTCAGCGCCATCTCCTGATTCGCCGCGCGGTCGACATAGACGTGGCAGATACCTGTGCCAGTCTCAATGCAGTTAACGGTGGCGTTCTCCACACAGGCGCGAATCAGTCCTGCACCGCCTCTGGGAATCAGCAAATCGACATAGCCATTGGCCGTCATCAGTTCATTTGCACTCTGCCGGGTTGTGTCCTGCACCAGCTGTACCAGATCTTCTGAAAAACCGGCCTTTTTCAGCCCGTCGCGCAGCGCATTCGTAATCGCGTTCGCAGAAAGGAACGCTTCCTTGCCGCCACGCAGTACGCAGGCATTGCCGCTTTTGATGCACAGGGCAGCAGCGTCACTGGTCACATTCGGCCTGCTCTCGTAGATAATCGCGATCACGCCAAGCGGCACAGAGCATTTTTCAATCAGAAGACCCTCCTGACGCTCCGTACGCTTCAGCACCCGACCTACCGGATCTGGCAGGGCAACCACGTCCAGGATTCCTTCCGCCATTGCCTGAATTCTGCCGGATGTCAGCAACAGGCGGTCACGCATCACCTCGGAGATTTTGCCTTCGCACGCTCCATGTCTTTTTCATTCTCGCTTAAAATATCATCCGCATGCCAGAGCAGCGCGTCTGCCATCTCCTTCAGAGCCGTATTTTTCTGCCCGGTCGTCACCGTCTGAAGCTCCGGCGCCGCCGCCTTCGCCCGTTTCAAAATTTCTGCTGTAGTCATACTCCATCCTTTCTGGCTAATCGTCCCTCGTTGATCCTGAAAATCCGTTCCACAATCTGAATCGAACCTCCAGGTGAAAACCCGTTTTGAGGTGTTCCCCGTTCGCAATAATCATGTCACAACCAGCATCCATAACGATCTGCGCCACGTTCCTCTTACAACCTACTGTCCATCTTATCTCATTCATATGTAAATTACAAGCGAAGTTTTGTCTTTTTTCATGATCTTTTGCCATCGGGTTACTATTCACGGGGTGGAGAAGACGGACTGAGATTTTGAACTTTCGTGA